>JBILCO010000116.1:0-6792 GCA_044353075.1 Burkholderiaceae bacterium | reverse complement strand
CCTGTCCAGATTCGGCACAAGCGGAGGGCATCAGCGGGCTGGGGCCAGTGCGTGCGGCCCCGCTGGAAGATCAGGTTTCTTTGGCTTGTTTCTCGGCCCGGACTTCTTCCATCATCGCTTCCACCTGCTGCTCCGTCAGTCGGTACTGGCGACGCAGGCGATCGAGTGTGTCCCGTTCCGCTTCGGAAACCACGCCATCCGCCAGTGCCTGACGCAGCTGCTGACCGAACGCTGCTTTCTTGCGAGACAGCTGGTTGGAGAAAGCGGACGCGACGATACCGGTCATGATGGCCGCCATGCAGACGCCCAGGAAGCCCGTGACCAGCGCGATGATGTCGCCGGCCACCGTCAGATCTTCCACGTTACCGTAGCCTGAGGTGATGGTAATCACGGACCAGTAAATGCAGTGCGGGATAGAGCCAAAGTGCTCGGGCTGATTGTGGCCTTCGGCGAAATACATCAGCGACGCCGAGACAATCGTCGCGATCAGCAGCAGGAAGAGGGCGGAGGTGAACGCCTTTTTCTCCGAGGCGACCGCGTGAAACAGATCCTGCAGTGCGGTGTTGTACTTTGAGAGTTTCAGGATGCGCAGCAGGCGCAGGACACGCAGCACGCGCAGATCGAGATAAGGGAACAGGAAGTGCAGATAGAAGGGTGCGGTCGCAAAAAAGTCGACCAGACCAAAGAAGCTGAAAACATACTCTTTGCGACCTCGCCAGGCGCCGCCTTGTTCAGGGGAGTAGCGCGCGCCATACGACCAGGTTCTCAGCACATATTCGGCTGAGAAAAACATCACGCTCCAGAATTCGAATTCATGGAAAAAATCTTTGTAAGCTTCATGGATCTCATGTACCGAATCCAGAACAACTGCGGCGCAATTGGTCAGCACCACAATGGTGATCACCCATTCAAGAATTCGGCTGGCGTTGTCGTGCGAGGTCCCGTCCAGGATCTCCATGATGCGACGTTTCATTGCGTTTTTTCCTCTTGTACTTTTTTCATGCAAATGCTGAGCTTCTAAAAACACAGGCCGGCCGATAAAACTGGCCAGCCTGTCTGCTGCCTTGCGCCGTCATAGTGACGGCTGAGCACCTTTAGCTGCCGATTTTATCGGACACGCGCTTCTGGTTTGCATCCACTTTTTCGCGCAGCGAGATCACCTGATCGCGCAGCTCGTTACCGGCATCCTGCATGTTGTTGAGCTTCTCTTTCAGCGTCTCACCAGTAGAGAAGGTGTCGTCAATGATCTTGCGTGTTTCGGTTGAGCTGTTGCGAATGCTCTTGACGACTTCCTCGATTTCGTTCGCGCGCATCTCGTTGCCGTGGTGCGATGCGGTATCCATCTGCTGTTTGAGTTCGCCGTCCAGCCACTGGCCGTTGGAGTCAGCGATTTCGTCGATGTAGTTGACCATCTCTTCATTGAGTTCATAGAAGGTCTCGCTGACTTCGCCCAGCGCCTTGATAGCATCCGCCATTTTCAGCGCGATAGAGGCCATCTTGCGATTGATCTTGCTGCGATGGTCCAGGTACTCGACCTTCACACGGTTGGCCATGGAGAGCTGGAAGGCTTCCTGGTCGGTGTTGGTCGGGTTCAGTTGCTCGATCATCATCAGACGATTACGGAACACATCGTCAGTGGTGCGCATGATGAGTTCGCGGTTACCGCCGGCGTTGACCAGATAGCTCTGCTGGGCGTCGGTGATATTTTCCTCAATCGTGCTTCGTGCAACCTGGATCTGGCCGACGTTGAATTGAACAATCGCCTCGACATCGAAAATCGCGCGCTTGTTTTTTGCGATCATATTTTTAATTACATCACTCATGAATATCTCCTGGTTCGAGTGGCTGTTGTATAAGGTTTCGCGAAAGGGGCGTCAGGCGCCCACGTGCGATTCTTCCGGCAAAGCGATGGTGCTGGAGCGGGTAAGGCGATTCACCGTAATCACGCCCTGGCCCTGCTCGTCCATGTTGGCCTCTTCATACAGCATCCGGTAAATGTAGTCGGCCTGGTCGGCTGAGACGGTGGCATGCAGAATCTCGGTCTTGGGAATCTCTGGCAGGTTACCTGCGAGAGAAGCACGACCAATGGGGTTACCCCGAACGCTATAGAAATAGCACTCGTTGATACCCTTGTGATGCAGCAGCTCCATCAGCTTGGATGCACCGCCTTCATAAAGAATGCAGGTGATCTGACGCGTATAGTCGATGTACGGAATATCCGGTTTATCGTTCTGACTCATGATGTTGTCCTGTCGTCGTGTAGGCGATTAGTCTTTGAGCAGATTCGGCGGGATGTAGGTGGCCGCCTGCAGCAGTGGGGTTACATAGATGTAGCCCATGCCCGGTGTATCCAGTCTGCCTGCCAGGAACATGCGCTCGAAAATGCGATCGGTCTGGTCCTGCGGGACCATGACGCTAATCACTTCGCGCTCCACGTCGACAGCGACGCCCAGAATACCGAGGCGCTCACGCACGCCGGTACCGATGCCCATGTGCACGGTCGAACCCTGCACGCCCACTTCCATCAGCGAGTTGTTGATGGTGTCTGCCAGGCCTTTTTGCACCACGCAGGTAATCAGCGCTACTTCGCTGATGTTGGTAACTTTACGCTTTGCCATTCGTTTCCCCTTTTTCTATTCTGTTGATTCGATGACTGTTGATCAGGCCTGTGCAGCGGCCAATTCTTTCTTGACCTTGTACTGGACGTAAACGCCGAGAGCGAGCACAGCGCAGATCGGTGCGATCGATGCGGCGGCCAGGATGCCGAAGCCTTCGACGGCTTGTACCGCGCCACCAAAGCCCAGACCCATCGCCAGCACCAGTGGTACCGTCACGGGGCCAGTCGTCACGCCGGCGCTATCCCAGCCAATGTTCACGAATTCTTCCGAGGACATGGTGGTCAGAACCAGAGCGAGTACATAGCCGGGTATCAGGATGTACAAAAGGTTGTAGCTGAAGATGAGCTTGGTCACACCGAGCAGAATGCCAGTGGCAACACCGATCGCGACCGAGTACATCAGCATCGACTTTTTGAACGAGCCATTGGTCATGTTCTGAACTGTTGCGCCAAGAGCATTCAGCGCAGGTTCAGCCAGCGTTGCGCCAAAGCCCAGAATCCATGCAAACAGACCAGCGATGATGACGCCCCAGAAGCTGCCGTACAGCGGACCGTACACACCATTTTCACCTGGCATACGCAGCGACTCGGGCAGCGTGATGTTCGCGAACGAGCCCGGAATCACATTGCCCGCCTGCTCACCCAGTGCCGACAGACCGTATTTCAGGCCGATGTTGAAGATACACATACCGACCACAGAGAGGACCAGGCCATAGCAGATGATGAAGGCATTCGGCAGACGTGAACGCAGCACGCCGAACAGAATGAACATCAGGAAGATCACCAGCGGTACGATCGCCTGAACGCCATCTTTGATCGGACCCATCAGAATCTGATCCCACATCGACACGGTGCCGCCGGTCGTATTTCTGGCCGCTTCGAAGACGACTGCATTGGCGGCTTTCATTTCTTCGACCGAAACGGTGGCGCCGTAATAGACACCGAGACTGAGGACGGCAACGATCGGGAAGATCGATGCCAGTGTCACGATACCGAAACCGGACAAGGAGCTGTCGCCTTTGCCGCCGGAGCTGGCCACACCAATACCCAGCGCCAGCACCAGAGGCACGGTCACGGGACCGGTGGTCACCGCACCGCAGTCCCATGCGAGGCCAACGATCGAGGCCAGGTTACTGTCCATCGCGCAGTACGCCGTCAGCAGTGTGCCCGGAATCAGCGAAATGTAGATCAGAGGCTTCAGGCTCCAGTCATACAGGAAGCGCATCGTACCGATGATCGCGGCAAGACCCACACCAATACCGACCAGCAGAACGGTCGGTTCTGTCTGCACCATCAGCAGGTAGTAGAGCGCCGGTGCTTTTTCCGGATCCACCAGTGAGCCGGCGAGTTTGAGCGTGCCGATCGCGGGTTCCGCGTAGGTCACGCCGATACCGAGCAGGCCGGCAACGGCCAGAACGCCGACCAGCGGTAGTTTCTTGGGCAGTGTGTTACCGATAATGTCGCCGAAGGGCATCAAGCCCAGTTTCAGACCTTCCATGAAGATCATCAGACCGATAATCACCGCGATCAGACCGGCAGTAATCTCGGTGGCGCCCATGATCGAACGCTGCAGCACGATAATCTGGAACAGCACCAGATAAGCGGCCAGCGGAAACACGGCCGATATCTGTTCCATGAAGCGAACGCTCAGATAAGGTTGGAGCAGGTTGTAAATATCAGCACCTGCCAACTTCATTTTCTCTGGCTTCATCGGGATTTCATTCCCGTTTTTATCCAGTTTTGGCTTCGGTATCAATTTCGAGTAGCTGATCGAGTCGGAATCGACCGTCACCGCCTGCACGTAATCACCGAAGCGTATGTTCTTTGCCATGCTTCCCCCTTATTGTTAAGTGTTGCTGCTTGGCAAGAATACTAGATGCATTCAGGCGTTGACAATGAGTAAATCGAACTTGGCCTTATTTATTAGAAATTTGTTTTCCTATTTGATATGAATTTAGATAATTGAATTTTCAGGATTTTTTCTTATATGGCAAGAAAAGACCGGTTTGTAAGCTGAGCTATTGTGAGAATGAGAACGTATATTTAAATAAAATTACAAAATAATTAATTCATTGCTTTAAAAGTAATAAATAAGGTTATTTTTTAGTCGTAGGCTATTTTTTAAAGAAAATGACAATAATCTGGTTGCCGTGTCAGATCCTCGCTGTTGGCCGTGTTGTGAATAAACGGAGTCACAAAATTCGGGCTTGGGACAGGGCGACTCGTCCCGGAATCTGCATGCTAAGCTTGCCCGCGTTTAAATCACACTGATTTTCTGAAAGGGACTGACCCAAATGAAACGACGCTACAGCTTGCTGGCCCTGGTATTTTTCTGCGGCGCTGTCCAGGCGGCTTGCCCGGATGATGCCGCCATTGCGGCCTACGTCCATGATTTCAACAACCGCAAAATCAGCAAAGGTTTCGGCAACGACATCAGTCTCGAGGATGCCGAGTGCGCCAAGCGCAAACTGGGCAAGCAGTTAAAGACGGCGCTGGGCGAGCAGGTGGGCTACAAGGCAGCGTTCACCAATCCGGCACTGCAGGAGCGTTTCGGTGTGAGCGGACCGAAGTGGGGTTATATGTACGACCGCAACATGGTCGACATCATCGCGATCGTACCGGCCGATTTTGGTGCGCGTCCGTTGTACGAAGCCGACTTCATCGTTGAAGTGAAAGATCCGCGGCTGGCCGATGCCAAGACGCCGCTGGAAGCGTTGTCCTATCTCGACGGTATTGTGCCGTTCATCGAGCTGCCGGATCTCATGCTCGAGGGGCAGTTCAGCGGCAACCATATGATTGCCACCAACGTCGCCTTCCGTGGCGGTGTGCTGGGCATGGAAATCCCGGTGGTGAAGAGTCAGGCTTTTCTTGATTCGCTGGCCAACATGACCGTGATTCTCACCGACGAGAATGCGGGTGGGAAGGAACTCGGCCGTGCGCAGGGCAGCGCGATCATGGGTAACCCGATCAACGCGGCGATGTGGCTGGCGCGTGAGCTGAAAAAAGACGGCATCACGCTCAAGAAGGGTGATCTGCTCAGTCTGGGTGGCTTCATTCCGCCGCAGCCGACCAAGCCGGGGATGAAGGTCAAGCTGCAGTATCTGGGCTTGCCGGGAGATCCTGCGGTGGATGTCGAGTTCAATTGATTGAACCTGTGGCATTGAATGAAGCAACGACGCTGGAGGCATTGAATGAAGCAACGACACTGGAAGCATTGAATGAAGCAATGACGCTGGAGGCATTGAATGAAGCAACGACGCTGGAGGCATTGAATGAAGCAACGACACTGGATCCCGGCCTCCGCCGGGATGACGGTGATAATTTTACGGTCGCCACAACGACTACCGTCATCCCGGCGCACGCCGGGATCCAGCGTCGTTCGAATTTCAGGTCGTTAGACTTTTAGCGGGATTTAACTTACTCAATCACGCCACAAGCCATGCGCGCACCGCCGCCGCCCAGCGGCGCAGGATGGTCCGCATGGTTGTCGCCACCCGCATGAATCATCAGTGATCGGCCTTTCAGATCGGCGAGTTTGAGTCGGGGGGCCAGCACGGGATTGACGGCATGACCGTTGGCCGAGACCGCCAGCGCGGGCAGGTCGCCGAGGTGGCCATCGCCCCAGGGTGTGCCGTGTTTTTTGCTGCCGGTCGGGTCGAAATGCGGACCGGCGCCCAGCGCAGGGACCATCTTGCCGTCTTTTTCAGCCGGGGCGCACGAGGGTTTTTCATGGACATGGAAGCCGTAGACGCCGGGCTGCAGTCCGGACAGTTCGGGCGTGAAGACGACGCCATAGCGCGACTCGCTGATGACGATGCTGCCGATGACTCGGCCACTGCCTTGTTCGTCGGCCAGATGCATGGTTACTTTATGATCAGCGCGGACTTGCGGTGTGATCAGCGCGATGGCCAGTGGCAGCAGCAGAAAAAATCGGTTCATCATGTTTCCTTGGTTGGCGATGGGTTGAATAAGAACCTAATGAGATAGGTTCTACATCCACATTTTATGGCGACCCGGCGTCGCTCCGCGGCGCGGGGCGCTGACAGGTGACGGGTTCGCAGCATTTTTCAAGTCGAAAAAATGTCGGGTTTTGTTTCATCAGCGCGTCCTTGAGGTATCTTTGGCGCGTCGCAGAGCGGCTGTCAAAATTAAAACACAAAAATTCGGGAGACACA
>JBILCO010000115.1:0-6793 GCA_044353075.1 Burkholderiaceae bacterium | reverse complement strand
ATTTGGCGAGGCCATATCGATTTTCGCGCGCAGAATGTGTTGGCCATCCGCGAATTCGCCCGCCTTCATTCGGCGCAGTAGATCCAGCGACTCGGCCGCAGGACGCTCACGGAAAGGTGAATTCTTGCCCGGCTCGCTGAAACTGCCACGATTGGCAGCCATGTCCTCGGCCGACTGGCTGTCAACATACGCGTGACCTGCCGTAATCAGCCATTCGGCCATGTCATAGAGCTGATCAAAGTAATCACTGGCGAAATACTGGTGGGCATCACTCTGGTGTTGCCAGGAAAATCCCAGCCACTGCACGCTGTCGATGATGGTGTCGACGTATTCCTGTTCTTCTTTGGTCGGATTGGTATCGTCAAACCGCAGATGACAGCGACCGTTATAGTCGCGTGCCATGCCAAAATTCAGGCAGATCGATTTGGCATGACCGATGTGTAGATAGCCATTGGGCTCGGGCGGGAAGCGCGTGATGACCGTCGGCAGTGCCTTGCCCTGTGAGTCAACGCGGCCTGCATACTTGCCGCTACCGGTATCGGCATCCACAATGGCGCGCAAAAAATTGGATGGCGCCGCCGGCGCGTTATGACTGCTGTCGTTACCCATGGGATGATGGTGAGGCGAGGAAGAATAGGTCGCAATTTTACCGTAGGCAGCGCAGTGCGTGAGGCGCTGGAGCCTCTGAAGCCTTTTGACAAGCAGGAGACAGACCGATGTGGACTTATCCCCGCGTATTAGCGCATCGGGGTGGCGGAACGCTGGCACCGGAGAACACCATTGCCGCCTTGCGCTGTGCGGTTGCTTTCGGGTTTCGCGCGGTGGAATTCGATGTGATGGCCGTTCGGGATGGCGGACTGGTGCTGATGCATGATCCGATCCTGGGGCGTACGGTTCGCGGTGAAGGCAGTGTCGCGAATTTTACGGTGAATGAATTGTCAGCCATGGATGCCGGCAGCTGGCATTCGCTGCCATTTGCCGGCGAGCCGGTGCCGGGTTTTATTGCCGTTGCCGATTTCTGCCTCGCTCATGGCCTGTGGATGAATGTCGAAATCAAACCCGTACCCGGTATGGACGCGCACACCGGGCAACAGGTCGCAGCGGTCTGCAAGCGCTTGCCAGCGGGGAGTGCGCTGCTGTCTTCCTTCTCGCTGGGTGCGTTGCGGGCGGCGCAGGCCGCAGCGCCTGAGGTGCCGCGCGCTTTGCTCGTTCAGACGATTCCCGATGATTGGGAGCGCCAACTGCATACGCTGGCGGCGGTCGCCCTGCACGTGGATGCGCGCTCGCTCAACGCGGCGCAGGCCAAAGCGGTCAAGCGCGCAGGTTTTGGCTTGCTTTGCTATACCGTGAACCAACCTGAACACGCCCGCGTGTTGCGATCTCTCGGTGTTGACGCCATCTGCACCGACAGACCGGACCTGATTGGTGCCAGTTTCTTCGAGAATGCTGACTGATCTTATTTTTTCAGCAATTTTCTGACCGGTAGCACAGTGTGCGTGAGAGAAGGGCGGAGGCCCTTCACGTATAATCCCGGCTTTTCCGGGGCTTGCCCCGTCGCTCAGAAAACGGTCAATCAAGCGCTCATGAACTCGTCTGAAATACGGGATAAATTCCTCAGTTTTTTTGCCTCCAAAGATCACACCGTCGTACGGTCATCTCCTCTGGTGCCGGGCAACGATCCCACCCTGTTGTTCACCAACTCCGGCATGGTGCAGTTCAAGGATGTTTTTCTTGGCACCGACAAGCGTGACTATGTGCGTGCCGCATCGGTACAGCGCTGCCTGCGCGCCGGTGGCAAGCACAATGACCTGGAAAATGTCGGCTACACCGCGCGCCACCACACCTTTTTCGAAATGCTGGGTAACTGGTCGTTCGGCGACTACTTCAAGCGCGACTCTCTGAAGTGGGCCTATGAGCTTTTGACTAAAGTCTACGGGCTGCCGGCTGAAAAGCTCTGGGCCACCGTGTACCACACCGATGATGAAGCGTATGACATCTGGGTCAAAGAGATCGGTCTGCCGCCTGAGCGCGTGGTACGCATTGGCGACAACAAGGGCGCGCCCTATGCGTCGGATAATTTCTGGCAGATGGCTGATACCGGTCCCTGCGGTCCCTGTTCCGAAATTTTTTATGACCATGGACCTGATATCTGGGGTGGTCCACCCGGCAGTCCCGAGGAAGATGGCGATCGCTATATCGAAATCTGGAACAACGTGTTCATGCAGTTCGACCGTCAGATTGACCCGGTCACTGGCAAAGCAACGCTCACACCGCTGCCCGCGCCCTGCGTCGATACCGGCATGGGTCTCGAGCGGCTCGCGGCCATTCTGCAGCATGTCCACAGTAACTATGAAATCGACCTGTTCCAGCGACTGATCACTGCCGCAGCGCGAGAAACCGGCACCAAAGATCTGAGCCATAGCTCTCTGCGCGTGATTGCCGACCACATTCGCGCTTGCGCATTCCTGATCGTCGATGGCGTGGTGCCCGGCAGTGAAGGACGCGCTTATGTGCTGCGACGTATTGTTCGTCGCGCGCTGCGTCATGGGAACAAGCTCGGACAAAAGAAACCGTTTTTCTACAAGCTGATCCCTGACCTCGTTGCGGAAATGGGCGCGGCTTATCCCGAGCTTGCGGAGGCTGCGGATCGCGTGGCGCTGGTGCTGAAACAGGAAGAAGAACGTTTCGGCGAGACGCTGGAAAACGGGATGAAAATTCTCGAAGGCGCGCTGTCGAAAGATCCGATGCGTCTTGATGGGAAGACTGCTTTTGCGCTGTATGACACCTATGGCTTTCCGCTCGATCTGACCGCTGATATTTGTCGTGAGCGTGATGTCACGCTGGATGAAGCCGGTTTCCAAGAGGCGATGGAAAAGCAGAAATCCGCAGCGCGCGCCGCGGGCAAGTTTGAAATGGCTGCTAGCCTTGAGTACGGCGGTGCGAAAACAGTGTTCAAGGGTTATGACGCACTGGCGGACGAGGCATCGGTCCTCGCGATGTATGTCGATGGCAAAGCAGTGCAGGCACTGGCTGCGGGACAAGAAGCCATCGTGGTGCTCGATCGCACACCCTTTTACGCGGAGTCGGGTGGTCAGTCGGGCGACGTGGGTGTCATTGAAGCCGGCAGCACCGCATTTGAAGTTCGCGATACGCAAAAAATTCAGCCCGATGTTTTTGGTCACCATGGCACGCTGGCCAGTGGCAAGCTGACGGTGGGTGACACAGTCAGCACCCGGGTCGATGCGATGGTGCGTGCAGCCACCATGCGCAATCACTCGGCCACGCACTTGATGCACAAGGCCTTGCGCACTGTGCTGGGCGGTCATGTGGTGCAAAAAGGCTCGCTGGTGGATGCCGATAAAACGCGGTTTGACTTTAGCCACAATGCGCCAATGACAGCGGATGAGATTCGTCGTGTCGAGGCGCTCGTCAATCATGAAATTCTCGACAATGCGGCGACCAACGCGCAGCTGATGTCCTACGACGATGCGATTCGCCAGGGGGCAATGGCGCTGTTTGGTGAAAAATATGGCGATCATGTCCGCGTGCTGGGTATCGGTTCATCCACCGAGTTATGCGGCGGTACGCACGTCAGTCGCACGGGCGATATCGGTTTGTTCAAGATTGTTTCCGAGGGGGGCGTGGCGGCGGGCATACGTCGCGTCGAAGCCGTCACCGGTGTAAACGCACTGGCACTTGTTCAGTCATTGTCAGCCCGCGTGAATGAAGCGGCAGCGGCACTGAAAGTTCAGCCGGATGAAATCACGCAACGCATCGCGCAAGTGCAGGATCAGGTGAAGTTGCTGGAAAAAGAGCTGGCGTCGATCAAGGCGCGCCTGGCATCGGGACAAGGCGACGAGTTGCTGGCGCAGGCGGTGGATATGCATGGCATCAAGGTGCTGGCAGCCACGCTCGACGGTGCGGATGTCGCGACCCTGCGTCAGGTGATGGACAAGATGAAAGACAAGCTCAAGAGCGCCGCCATCGTGCTGGCCTCGGTAGCGGATGGCAAGGTGACGCTGATCGCGGGTGTGACAGCCGATGCCACAGCCAAAGTCAAAGCCGGTGAACTGGTGAATTTCGTTGCGCAACAGGTCGGCGGCAAAGGCGGCGGTCGCGCCGACATGGCGCAGGCGGGCGGTACCGACCCGAGTGCCTTGCCGGCGGCACTGGCCGGCGTCAGCGCCTGGGTTGGCGAGCGCGTTAGCTAGTGGATTTTCGTTTTTGTCCCATGTGCGCCACGCCGTTGGTGCTGCGCACTGACAGTGACGCGGGTGCCGATGGCGATAAACCGCGGCTTGCCTGCCCGGACGGGCACTGGACGCACTGGGATAACCCGCTGCCGGTGCTTGCAGCGCTGGTGGAAATCGAGGGGAAAATCCTGCTGGCCCGAAATGCGGCCTGGGGCCCGAAAAATTTTGCACTGATTACGGGTTTCATGGAGCGTGGCGAGACACCCGAGCAGGGCATCGCCCGTGAGCTGAAAGAAGAAACCGGACTGCACGCCGAGATCACGACGCTGATTGGCGTTTATGAATTCATACGCAAGAATGAGCTGATCATTGCGTATCACGTCAAGGCCTCGGGACAGATCCGGCTGTCGCCTGAACTGGTCGAGATCCGTCTTGTCTCGCCCGAAAAACTGCGTCCCTGGCATGCCGGTACAGGCTACGCGATGGCGGACTGGATGCGCAAACGGGGGCTGGAGCCGGAGTTTCTGGATTGGGGCGCACAAGCGCCCGTCAATGAGTAATTTGCTGAGAGCATAAAGATGGAATTTCAAAAAGATCTGGATGCACGCGGACTGAATTGCCCGCTGCCCATCCTGAAAGCCAAAAAAGCGCTGGCCGACATGCAAAGCGGCGATGTCCTGCGCATCCTGGCTACCGATCCGGGCTCGGTGCGGGATTTCGGCGCCTTTGCGCGCCAGACTGGCAATGAGCTGCTGGGGCATGAAGAGGCGAACAAGGAATTTACATTTTCCCTCAAGCGCAAATAAACGAACCTGTCTCGTTAGGCCGCTTGCGGCGTCGGTATCTATTGCCATCGACCTGACGAAACAGGTTCTGAATGAGCGCGATATCATCAAATAACCGAACGACCGTGCGCAAATTTTGCGCGACCGGTCTTTCTTATCTATAATCTCGGTTTACGTTAACGTCAATCTCATCCCAAGGACTCCCAATGAAGGTACTGGTCCCAGTCAAGCGCGTGGTCGACTACAACGTCAAGGTGCGCGTGAAATCCGATGGCACAGGCGTTGATATCGCCAACGTCAAGATGTCCATGAATCCCTTTGATGAAATCGCCGTCGAAGAGGCGATGCGTCTCAAGGAAGCCGGCAAGGCGACTGAAGTGATTGCAGTGTCCTGTGGCGTGACTCAGTGTCAGGAAACGCTGCGCACCGCCATGGCCATCGGCGCGGATCGCGCGATTCTGGCGAGCTGCAGCCTTTGGCTGTGGCCAAACTGCTCAGGGCGATCGCCGACAAAGAGCAGCCGCAACTGATCATTCTGGGCAAGCAGGCGATTGATGATGACTGCAATCAGACCGGTCAAATGCTCGCGGCATTGCTGGGTTGGCCGCAGGCGACGTTTGCATCCAGGCTCGTGATCGAAGATGGCAAGGCCGTGGTGACGCGTGAAGTCGATGGCGGTCTCGAAACCTTGTCACTCAGCCTGCCGGCCATCGTCACGACGGATTTGCGTCTGAACGAGCCGCGTTATGTGACGTTACCCAACATCATGAAGGCCAAGAAAAAAACGCTGGATGTGATGACGCCCGATGCACTGGGTGTCGACGTCGCCCCCCGCCTGAAGACCCTGAAAGTTACCGAGCCAGCCAAACGCACGGCAGGCACCATGGTTCCGGATGTCGCCGCACTGGTAGCGAAACTCCGGAATGAAGCCAAAGTCATCTGAACGATCAAGGACACTCTGTCATGCCCGCACTCGTCATTGCTGAACACGATAACAGCTCGCTCAAGGCGAGTACCTCCCATACAGTGACTGCAGCAGCGCGCTGCAGTGATGAAATCCACGTACTGGTGGCCGGTCACGCTTGTGATGTCGCCGCTGCCGCCGCTGCGCAACTGGCGGGCGTGACCAAGGTATTGGTCGCCGAAGGCGAGCAATTTGCCCATGGTCTTGCCGAGAATGTTGCCGAGCAGGTGCTGGCCATTGCAGCGTCATATACGCATGTCCTGGCGCCTGCAACCGCTTACGGCAAAAACATTCTGCCGCGCGTTGCGGCGCGTCTCGATGTCGGTCAGATCTCCGAGATCACCAAAGTCGAGTCGCCCGACACGTTCGAGCGTCCGATTTATGCGGGTAATGCGATTGCCACCGTACAGTCTGTCGATGCGATCAAAGTCATCACGGTGCGCGCCACCGGTTTTGATGCCGCTGCTGCCGGCGGCAATGCGGCGATTGAGAAAATCAGCGCCGTCAGTGACTCGGGCAAATCCGCTTTTGTGTCGCGCGAGCTGGCCAAATCCGATCGTCCCGAACTCACTGCAGCCAAAGTCATCGTCTCCGGTGGTCGCGGTATGGGCTCGGCAGAAAATTTCACGATTCTCGAACCGCTGGCCGATAAACTGGGTGCTGCCATGGGCGCGTCACGGGCAGCGGTCGATGCTGGCTATGTCCCCAACGACTGGCAGGTCGGACAAACCGGCAAGATCGTCGCGCCGCAGCTGTATATCGCGGTCGGTATTTCTGGCGCCATCCAGCATCTGGCTGGCATGAAGGATTCAAAGACGATCGTTGCGATCAACAAGGATCCGGAAGCGCCG
>JBILCO010000245.1:0-3641 GCA_044353075.1 Burkholderiaceae bacterium | reverse complement strand
TGTTTCATCAGCGCGTCCTTGAGGTATCTTTGGCGCGTCGCACAGCGGCTGTCAAAATTAAAACACAAAAATTCGGGAGACACAGAATGGCTGAACATTCACGGTTTTTGCCTTGGGTGCTGACGGGGGCGGGCATCATTGTTTTCTTGCCGTTTTCCTGGCTGTTATCCGCCATTTGTCTGGGGCTGTTCATTCTCGGCTGGCATGACTACCGACAGAGCCGGCATGCGATCCTGCGCAACTATCCCGTCGCGGGTCATCTGCGTTTCATGCTCGAATACATTCGGCCCGAGATACGGCAGTATTTTCTCGAGAATGACGAAGAAAAACTGCCGTTCTCTCGCAATCAGCGCGCGATGGTGTATTCGCGCGCGAAAAAGATGAACGACAAGCGTGGCTTCGGTACCATCAAAGCGGTGTACGAATCCACCAGCGAATGGATAGGTCATTCCTCTGTGCCGCGCCATGCGGATCCGAAAACTTTCCGTGTTCGCATCGGCGGGCCGCGATGCACGCAGCCTTACGATGCGTCGATCTTCAATATTTCTGCGATGAGTTTTGGTTCGCTCTCGCCCAATGCGATTCGCGCGCTGAATCGCGGCGCGCAGATGGGGGGCTTCGCGCATGACACTGGCGAGGGTTCGATTTCTGCCTACCACCGTGAACATGGCGGTGATCTGATCTGGGAGATCGGCTCGGGTTATTTCGGCTGTCGTACGCCGGCGGGTCGTTTTGATGCCGACAAGTTTGCCGAACAGGCGCAGTCGCCTCAGGTAAAAATGATCGAAATCAAACTCTCGCAAGGTGCGAAGCCGGGTCATGGCGGCGTGCTGCCGGCCGCGAAAGTCACTGCGGAAATCGCCGCCACGCGCGGTGTGCCGCTAGGCCAGGATTGCATATCGCCGGCCGCCCACAGTGAGTTTTCTACGCCGCTGGAGCTGATGGGATTCATCCAGCATTTGCGTGAACGCTCGGGCGGCAAGCCAGTCGGGTTCAAGTTGTGCATAGGACAGCCCTGGGAATGGTTTGGTATGGTCAAGGCGATGCTCGAGAGTGATATCTACCCGGATTTCATCGTGGTCGATGGCAGCGAGGGTGGTACCGGAGCAGCGCCGGTTGAGTTTTCCGATCATGTGGGCATGCCCATGCGCGAGGGCTTGCGGCTTGTGCACAACACGCTGGTGGGTATCGGCAAACGCGATCTCGTGCGTATCGGTGTGTCGGGCAAGATCATTTCGGCGTTCGATATCGCACGCGCGCTCGCGCTCGGTGCTGACTGGTGCAATTCAGCGCGCGGCTTCATGTTTGCGCTGGGTTGCATTCAGTCGCGCAGCTGTCATACCGATCACTGCCCGACCGGCGTGGCCACGCAGGATCCGCATCGACAGCGTGCGCTGGTAGTCACCGACAAAGCCGAGCGTGTGAAGAATTTTCAGGCAATGACGGTCGAGGTACTGGCGGAACTGGTCGGTGCGGCTGGGCTGGAGCGACCGGGCGACATCACCCCGGACCACATCATGGTGCGCAATGCAGCGAGCACTGCCGTGCCACTGTCGTCAATGCTGCCTACCGTCGCTGCGGGTGCTTTGCTGGATGAGGCGCAGCTGGCGTCGTTGCCTGAGCCATTTTGCAGTCAGTGGAAAGCTGCGACTGCGCAGAGTTTTGAGCGACTGGTTCAGAAAGCAAAGTAAACGACGCTGGATCCCGGCCTGCGCCGGGATGACGTTTGAAATGCTGTTGACCTCAAAATCGTCATCACCTGCATGTGATGACTGCTGCGTGGGCGGATCGCATGCGACCCGAATTCCCCACTCGCTCCCGGCGCAGGGTGTAGCGGGGGTTTCAGACCGCCTGCGGTCTGCCTGCGAAACGGTCGTGGCGTACTCGCCATGGCGCGCCCTGCAAGGGGGGATCCAGTGTCGTTCACGGCCAACCCTAAATCACTGCCGCCTCAAAGCCTCTGCCAGCGTTGTCAGTTTGTCGGACAGCTGCGCACGCTCATTGGCATCGAGGGTGGTGGGGTCGATATCAATCGACACGCCTGCCGGATGGTCATAAGAGAAGATCAGTTCTTCACCGGGCAACTTGCGGCCTTTGACTGCATACGTTTTGACATCACGCGCAATGCCTTTCATCTGAATTGCGCCGCGCTCTTCGACCTCCACCATGTCCTGCACATGCACCCAGGTTTCATAGCTCATCAGGATGCCGCCCGGGTCCGCGTGCGACTCGAGTCGCTGCGCCAGATTCACTTCGCCGCCGATGATGGTGTATGACAGCCGCTGTTCACTGCCGAAATTGCCGACATTGCAGAAACCGGTATTGATGCCGACCCGGATTTCAAACGGCTGATCAAAGCCGCTGGCGCGCCAGCGTTTGTGCAGGATCTTCAGCTTTTCATGCATTTGCAGTGCCATCTCGACGCAGGAGCGCGCATCTTCCCGCACGCCGCGTGACTCGGGGTCGCCGAAAAAGACCATCATGGCGTCGCCCATGTACTTGTCGATGGTGGCGCCGTGATCGATGGCGATTTGCGTCATTTCCGAAAAATATTCATTCAGATATTCGGTCAGTGCTTCGGGCTGCAGGCTTTCGGAGGTCTGCGTGAAGTTCTTGATGTCACTGAAGAATACGGTAAGTTTTTTGCGCTGTGTGGCGATGCGCGTATCGTGCTTGCCTTCGAACAGCGCTTCGTGAATTTGCGGCGGCAGATATTTGGAGAGCTGTCGCGACAGTGCCTCCAGCGCCGTTCTGCGCTCATCAAGTTCGCGTGTTTGGGTCTTCAGGTTCTGGTTGAGCTTGACCAGACGCTGCTCCTGCCGGTCCGAATGACGGGTCAGGTCCTCGTTTTCTCTAACCACTTTAGCAAAGCGCTCGAACAGACGGTGCGCAAAAGCGCGCACATCTTCGTCGCTGCCGGTGGCCAGCAGGTCCGGTCCTTCACCCAGCAAGCGTTTTTCGCGGTCATACAGGTCAAAGAGCGGATCTTCCATGATCAATGGCCACCGGATAAGTACATCACAAGCTTAGCTGGCCTGCACAGTGATCGGCAGATCGGGGAAGCGGTCTTTGAAATCTTCGCCCAGCTCTTGCATGATGTCGTCATCATCCTGAAAGTGCCAGGTGATGCTGATGGATTGACCGTTCTTGCGTATGTTTTCCAGACCTTCAAAAATCCGGAACATGGCCTTGATGCTGGAGCTGTTGATATACACCATCGCCACATTCACGGTGAGCGGGCGTGGCATGCTGCTGCTCAGGCTGTCGATGGCCAGAATTACTTGTCCGTAGAACGCAGCGACATCTTCAGGAAACGATTCACCACGCATACTGAAAATACCCTGTTCAACAGAGAGCTGGATTTCGGGTGTGCGATCCGTTGCCGCGATATTCAGGTCACTCATTGCTGCTCCTATTTAAATCCGCGCGGCGAGAAAAAAATCCACCTGCGACTCATCGATATCCATAAAGGCAAAGGAGATCGGATGCGAAGCGCGTCGTGCGATTTCGAGCAGACCCAGACCCGCACCGGGGCCTTCGTGCTCGTTGGAGCGCGACATACCGTCGCGATAGAGCTGGCGTATGGTGTCCTTGTCGGCCGACTGCAGCTGCTCCAGTGTTCCCCGGAGTTTGACTGAATC
>JBILCO010000279.1:0-3166 GCA_044353075.1 Burkholderiaceae bacterium | reverse complement strand
GCGATACGGTTGCCGCAGACGATGGTGATTTCATTATCCTGCTGAGAGATGCACACCATGCCGGTCGAGTCATGGGTGGTGCGCCCGTGCCAGATCAGATTTTGCATGCCTTCCATGAACACCGAAAAGACGGTGCGGGAACGCTTTGCATCATCGAGTCCTTCCATGCGGTTTTTGAGGATGTCGGCCAGCGTGACCATGAGCTCGTCAGAGACCGATCCGTTGTAGGCCATGATGACGCCCGACGCTTGCATGGCGCTGCGGATGTCGACTGCGGTGGTTATTTCCATGTGATTCCCCGTTTCGTTTTTTTGGGTGGAAATCGTGTGGCTAGGGTTAAGCACCGCGCCTGGCAGGATTATTTTTCTTGATGGGCAGGTGAAAAACCGCGATATCTTATTACACCTTGGCGCTGAAGTTAACCCGCTTGCGGCACCTAGAGCGGAAAAATACTTCTCAATTTGAAAACGCCCATCGTCGCAGTCCGACTTGCGCTGGCAAGTGACTCTGACGGGTTCTATAATTCGATGGCATCACGTGGAAGCTGTGTCGTTAGGCCGCTTGCGGCGTCGGCGTTACCTTGTCGAACGCTCGTACTGCTTGCAGTACTGCCGCCTTGCCACCAACCTAATGAAACAGGTTCTTGGTTCGCAGTGCCCAGTCCGCTCAACCAATAAAAACAGGATTACACCGCCATGAGCACCGACTCGCCAGGAGAGACTCCGCGCTTTGCGCTGGACACCCAGCGCTTCAAAACCTTGGGGATTACGGATCCCAAATCGCGCAAGGCGCTCGACGCTTACGATCACCATGAATTCTCCAGCGCAGAGCGTTTATTCTTCAAGCTCTGGGGCAGCGATTTGCTCAACTCTGGTTTGTTCAACCCCGGCCAGAAAATCGCCGAGCGTGGTGAGCATCCGGTCTTTGCTCATGTGATCATTTCCGGCGAGGTGGTGGCGACGAATGATCAAGGCAGCCATCTGTTTGGTCCCGGCAGTGTGTTCGGTCTGGCTGAGGGACTGATTGATGATGTTTACCAGTGGGATGCTGTCGCTCGGACTGTCGTGACGACCAAGGTGATTCCCATTGACCGTGCGTTACGCGAAGTGCGTCGCCTGAATTCGGGCCTCAAGGGTATTTGCCGGTTCACGACCATGCGCATTCTGGGTTTGTCCTCACCACCGGCGAGTTTGTCATGAGCGGATTTCAGTCTGTCAGCTATACCGATGGCCAAGTGCTCTTTGAGCGCGGTGATGTCGCCGAGCGTTTTTACGTGATACAGAGCGGTCAGGTGGCGATCATTGATCGCCAGCGCAATCATCAGCTGGCCTTACTACCTGCCGGCGCATCGTTCGGCGAACAGTCGCTGCTGGCCGGCGGGGTGCGCAGCGCAGCGGCGCAGGCGGTGGGTCCGACCACGTGCATGGAAATTACGGCGCAGGGTTTACGTGATCTGCTGGCCAAGGAGGGCGGGATCGCTACGCCGGTGCTGGAGGCATTGCTATTGCAGCTGTATATGCATAACGCGATGAAGGTATAAGAGACTCTGGCAAAAATCCACTAAGGAAGCGCTGATTAAATAAAACCAGACATTGTTGTGGATCAGAAAATAACGCTAGACCCCTGATTTATCAGGACCCCGCGTCGCACAGCTACGCTGGCTCGCCACAATAAGTAGATTTATTCAGCGTTTCCCTAAGTCGCTGCTTGTTTTTCATTTTTGAAGTTATCTGAGAACCAGTGAAAGGCGCTGGATCCCCCTGCGGGCCACGGTTTGGCTTGCAAGCCAAACCGCTTCGGCAGGTGCAACGCATGCGTTGCTAATTCCCTGCCTTACCCTGCGCCGGGATGACGCTTGAAGAGCTGTTGGCCTCAATGTTGTCATCCCGGCGCAGGCCGGGATCCAGCGTCGTTGCTTCACCTGAGATCACCAGATTACTGCACAGCTGCCGACACACGATCCAAAATCAAATTTGAAGACGTACCCAGATCAGACAAACTGAAGGACGTCGCCCGACCGAGGCAATCGCAGATCGCAGCTCGACAGCGCTGCGCTCAGTTCTTCAGCAATGGCGTCTTCAAGTCCCGGTTTGCGATGGATCACCACCGCCGCGCATGTTGACGGCAGCGCGCGCAGCCGTTCTGCTAACGCGCCCGCATGCATGTGCATCGACAAGTCGGCCATCGCCGCCATGGACGAGGGATACGAGCACTCTGCAATGACCGCCGCAGTGGTGGTGTTTCTATCAACCGCTTCCCAAAAGGCCGCACAGTCGCTTGTGTCGCCCGAGAAGGCAAGGGCGATGCCGTCTTTCTCCACGAGATAGCCGCAAGCCGGAATGCCATGCTGGGCGGGCAAGGCGGTGAAATGCAGCCCGTCGATAGTCAGTCCATCAGCGGGCAGGGCGTTCAGCTTGAGGAAAGGGCGCGCGGCATCCGGGATGACGGTGAAATCAGGCCAGACTTGATTGTTGAAAATGTGAGCGCGCAGGATGTCGATGACTTCGGGCAGCGCCCATACTTGCAGCGCCTCGGCACGCAAGGAGGCAACCGAATCTACCAGCAGCGGCAGGCAGGCAATGTGGTCCAGATGGGCGTGGGTGAGCACGACATGGTTGACGCGCGACATGGCTTCCAGCGACAGTGTGCCTAAACCGGTGCCGGCATCGATCAGCACGCTGTCGTCCAGCAGGTAGCAGGTAGTCTGGCGATTGCTGCCGCCGATGCCGCCGCTGCAACCTGCGAGCTGCAGGCGAATCATGGGGTGGACTCCGTCGCTGTCATCAGAAGGCTCCTCGGGTGGGCGTTGAGCGCGATGATAGCGCAGGTGCCTGCATCGGACCTCAGCTGCCGCGATGGTCGCTGCAGCAGATGAGGCGACTAGGAATGGCGGGCATTACACATCGACGTTGGTCAGGCGCTGGTGGCGTTGCTCGTCAGTTTCTTCGATCGGTGGTTCGAACCAGCGGTAGAGCACCGGCAGCACCACCAGGGTCAGCAGGGTTGAGGTGATCAGCCCGCCGATCACGACAATCGCCAGCGGTCTCTGCACCTCAGAGCCAGGACCCGTCGCAAACAGGAAAGGTACCAGGCCCAGCAGCGCAACGGTGGCGGTCATCATCACCGGGCGGAAACGCAGCTTGCAACCTTCACGCACGGCCTCATT
>JBILCO010000112.1:0-6892 GCA_044353075.1 Burkholderiaceae bacterium | reverse complement strand
GCAGCGTGATACCGAAGGCTTTTTCCACCAGTCCGCCGAATTTGACGTTGCCAGCGATTTGAATCGGCAGTGTGCCACGCGAGCGACCCATGCCATAGTCACGATAGAACTCGGCACCACGCGCGAGAATGATCGGCACAGAGGCCAGCGAGATCACATTGTTGATCACCGTGGGTTTGCCGAACAGGCCGGAGATGGCCGGCAGCGGTGGCTTGGCGCGCACGATGCCGCGTTTGCCTTCCAGACTTTCCAGCAATGCGGTTTCTTCACCGCAGACATATGAGCCTGCACCCATGCGCACTTCGAGATCGAAGGCTTTGCCGGAGCCGAGGATATTCGCGCCCAGATACTGTGCATTGCGTGCTGTAGTAATCGCTTCGTTCAGCGCAACGATCGCATGCGGATACTCGGAGCGCACGTAGATGTAACCTTTGTTCGCACCCACAGCGAGACCGGCAATCGTCATGCCTTCGATCAGCATGAAAGGATCATCTTCCATCACCATGCGGTCGGAGAAGGTGCCCGAGTCGCCTTCGTCTGCATTGCAGACAATGTATTTTTGTCCGGGTGGACATTTGCGTACGGTTTCCCACTTGATTCCGGTTGGGAATGCTGCACCGCCGCGACCCCGCAGTCCGGAATCCGTCACTTGTTTGACGATTTGTTCTTCGCTCAGTTTCAGCGCGTTCTTCAGGCCGACATAACCTTCATGCGCGAGGTAGTCATCCAGCGACACCGGATCGGTGATGCCCACGCGCGCAAAGGTCAGGCGCTCCTGATTTTTCAGGTAAGGAATCTCATCCGTCTTGCCGAGTGCAAGCGCATGCGCTTTGCCTTCGGTAAAGCCCGCGTCGAACAAGGATGTCACATCGTCTTCATTCACCGGGCCGTAGGCCACACGACCTGCTGCTGTCTCGACCTCAACCATGGGCTCCAGCCAGAACATGCCGCGCGAGCCATTGCGTACCAGCTGAATGGCGACACCGCGCGCCTTGGCTTCGGCAACGATGGCCGCCACCACGTCATTGGCGCCAAGCGCGAGCGCAGTCGAATCACGCGGCACAAAAATTTTCACGCTCATGCTGCACTCCCGGCGCGTTGCATCAGTTTGTCGAAGCGCTCGGGCGTCACGCGCGCATGGACATCATCGCCCACCATGATCGACGGACCACACGCGCACTGACCGAGGCAGTAGACCGGCTCCAGGGTCACGGCCCCGTCCTTGCTGGTTTCATGAAAATCACAGCCCAGCGACTTCACCACGTGCTCGGCCAGTTGTTCCGCTCCCACGGCTTGACAGGCTTCGGCGCGGCAGACTTGAACAACGACTTTGCCAGCAGGCTGCTGGCGAAAGTGGTGGTAGTAGGTGATTACGCCATGCACTTCGGCGCGGGTCAGATTCAGGCGGTCGGCCACCAGCGGGACTGCTTCAGCCGGGATGTAGCCGCAGCGGGCCTGAATCTCGTGCAGGACGGGCAGCAAAGCACCGTCGATGTTGCCGACGGCATCAAACGCCTTATCGACGTGGTCGGGAAGGGGGATATCTGCCATGATGCTCTCCAATCGCAAATATGTCGTAAGTAACCTATTTGCAGGGAATAAGAAATTCCGCATTTCTCTGCGTTGTAGCGCATGGTGCCTATTGCTGCAAGGCTTTGTCAATATGCCTTTGAATGCATATATGTGGCGAGCTATTTCACGGGTGATAGCAGGCTTTCGTTTGGCTGGCTGGCTTTAGGGTTCGGGGTGGGCAAGATTCCCCGGAACCTCCCGGGTCAAAGGGGCTCTCACCCCTCATCGGTCGTTGAAACGAGATAGCTTCTCGGTGTTCAGACCCCCATTTAGTGCAGAAATTTTCTGATTACCGTACTTTGCATGGTTCGAGAATTCAGGGAATTTCTGCTATTCCCGGCGCCGGGTTGATTTCCATGCCATAGTGTTCAATGTCTATTGATTCAGAAAAGCTTATTCACGCCAAGATTGCGCAACTTGAAGGCGATATTGCTTCATTGCGCGACGGGTACATGATCGTTAACAAGCGTTATACCCAAACACTTGACGCCATGAAGCTGCTGACGCAAAGCGCGCTGGAAGCTGCACTCCGTGCCGCCAGCGCAGCGGAGAAAGCCGCACTGGCGGCAAAAAATGCAGCGTCGGCTGCATTGGCTTCGGCGAGTGCCCGGATCATCGATGCGACGCATGCTGCGGTTGAGGCTGCCAGCCTGGCGGCGGTGGCTGCTGCCGAGGCGGCCGCTGCTGCGTCGGCTGCTGCCGCTGCCGCTGCATCGGCGGCAGCGATTCAGGCAGAGGAATCATCCAATCAGGCGTCGGCTGAGGCGGCGCGGGCCACGATGCGAGCGACACAGGCTGCGGCTGAAGCGGCTCAAATGGCCCATATGGCTGCCGAGGCTGTCAAGTCCTTCAAGAAATAAATAACATCAGCCTTGTGCGTTAACCAGTATTATTTCATTCTCAGCCTGGCTGCTCATATCAACCGGGAGAGCATCGGGCATCCCTGCATTTCATCTTTTTGAAAATCTGCCATGCCGATCAATGCAGTCGATAAAGCGGTAACTTTTGACTCTTCTGACGATCTGCAGTCATCGTTTGATCAAAAAATGGCGGGATTGGAAATCCAGATTGATGCGCTCTACGAGCTCATGCCGTTCGGCGCTTATTCCACCGCCAGCGATGACACCTGCCTGAGCATTAATCATCAGGCGCTTGTTTGGCTGGGGTGCTCCAAAGAATCCATTCTCGGCCAAAAAAATCCCACCGACATGCCCGCTGCGGAGAACTGGCGGAAACTGAAGAAATGCGCCGAGCAACTGAAGCTCGAAGGTTTGGACGAAATCGAATTGGAATTGATGGATGGAGACGGCCATCTACGTCCGATTGGTTTACGCGCTAAAAATCTCGAGTCGCCTGGAAAGCCGCATCAGATCAACCGATATGTGTTGTTCGATTTGACTGAGGTCAAGCGCGCACGGGAACTTCAGCGTATCGCAGCGATTACTTTCGAATCCCAGATGGGAATTTGTATTGCAGATCACGATGGCCTCATACTGGAAACCAATAAAGCGTTTAGCCGAATTACTGGTTTTTCGAGCGATGATCTCAAAGGGAAGTCACTCGCTCCGATGATCTCGCTGGATGGCAATGGACGGTCG
This sequence comes from Burkholderiaceae bacterium, assembly GCA_044353075.1. Classification (GTDB taxonomy): domain Bacteria; phylum Pseudomonadota; class Gammaproteobacteria; order Burkholderiales; family Burkholderiaceae_D; genus Pernthalerella. Next base: position 3,722 of record JBILCO010000112.1, on the reverse strand, counting down.
GAAGCGGCTATATGCGCAGCGCTGTCGTCCCACGGTCTCTGGGAAGGAGAAATTCGGGAGCGACGAAAAAACGGGCAGGTATTTACCGGGTGGCTCAGTGTATCGTCCATAGTGGATGAAAATAACCAGAACTCGTATTTTGTTGTTGTTCTGTACGACATCACCGCCAATAAAGCGACCCAGGATCAAATCAGCCAGCTCGCTTATGTCGACTCGCTGACGCAATTGCCCAACCGCCGCAGTCTTAACCGTCGGCTGGCAGAAGTTCTCGGTGAGATGCCGATGAATAGCTGGCACGGCGCCTTGTTGTTCGTTGATCTGGATAATTTCAAATCAATCAATGACACCCGTGGCCATGCCTCTGGCGACTTGCTGTTGATCGAGGTGGGTCGCCGTTTGCGCAATGCCGTCAGAGGTAGCGATATCGTTGCACGAGTGGGCGGCGATGAATTTGTTGTCTTGCTGGGGTCGTTGAATAACGATCTGATCGTGGCCACACAACAGGCGACTGTGGTTGCAAAAGAGATCCTTGCACGGCTTGCCAAGCCATACAAACTCGATGGTTTCATATTCAATTGCAGCGCCAGCATCGGCATTAGTCTTTTCAGCCACGGTGATCTTGATGCGGATGTGCTTCAGCAGGCTGATATGGCGATGTATCAGGCCAAACGAGGTGGCCGAAATTCTTTTTGCGTGTTTAATCCGGCGATGAAAGAGGCGATTTCAGCCTATAGCAATCTCGAGCAAGAATTGGGGCAGGCGATACGCAATGATGAGCTTGAATTATTCTTTCAGCCGCAATGTGATTTTGACGGGCGCATCCTGTCGGCGGAGGCCTTGTTACGCTGGCGACATCCGTCGCGAGGTCTGATCACTCCCAAGGATTTTATTGGTATTGCCGAGGAATCCGGACTGATTTTGCCAATCGGGTTGTGGGTGATCGGCGAAGCTTGCAGGCAGATCAAGGACTGGCAGTCCGAGCCTGCCATGAAAGATATTCAGATTGCGATTAACGTCAGTGCCGGACAATTCAAGAAAACGAATTTTGTCGATGAGGTGATTCAGGCAATCTCCGCCAGTCATATCAGTGCGTCGTGTATCAAGCTCGAACTCACAGAGAGCATGATGCACAACATCGATGAAACGCGTGTAAAAATGGAAAAAATCAGAGAGCTGGGGGTGCGATTCTCGCTGGATGATTTCGGTACCGGGTATTCATCACTGTCCAGCCTGACGCAGTTACCCCTTGACCAATTGAAGATCGATCAATCCTTTGTTTTCAACATGCTGTCACGAACCGAGGACCAGGTCGTTGTAAAAACCATTATCGCCATGGCTCACAGTCTGGGTCTGCAAGTCATTGCCGAAGGTCTGGAGACGGAAGCGCAAAGAAATTTTCTTCACGAGCAGGGGTGTTTACTGTATCAGGGGTACTTGTTCAGCCCGGCCTTGCCCGCAGATGAATTTCTCGAGCGCGTTGTCGCACAAAGTCGCTGAGAGAGTGGCCATCACCGGGGCAGCCGGGATCGACACCCGGTCTACTTAAGTTCATCAAGGTCAATAAATTAGCTGGCTCGCCGGCATGGGTTAAGCTACGTAAAATTTGGCTATGGCGTTTCCCGGCCAACGCGTGACCGGAGACTGGCAGCGTTGCCGGTCCGGGTTGATCTCTGAGACAACAAGAATGAAAAAAATCGTCGCTACCCTGATTGTATTGGCGCTGTGTGCCGTGCAACGGACCGCCATTACCGAAACCCTGCCCGCGCCCACGGAAGCGATCGTGCCGCATGCCGCTTATTTGCAGCCGATATCAGGCTTATCGACCGAGCAAAAGAAGTTGTTCCGCGAGGGGGAAAAAGTCTTCAATACCTTCTGGCTCGCGGTACCAAATGATCTGATTTCTCAGTGGTGGGATTTGTCCCGTCCCGGCCCCGGCGGCGGTGAGTGGGGACTGGGCCCGAGTTTTCTGGCGACCTCCTGCGTGTCCTGTCATGTTCAGGCTGGGCGCGGCAAGGCACCCGATGCCGGCGGTGGTCAGGTCTTCATGCAGTCCTTGCGTTTGTCCATTCCGGGTGAAGGCCCTCACGGTGAACCCAATCCCGATCCGCACTATGGCGTGCAAATACAATCCTTTGACACCGTACAGCGCAAGGACAAAACCGCGAGAGCGGGCGAGGGCGAAGTGCATGTGAGCTGGGAAAAGCACAGCTTCCGGTTCGCCGATGGCTCGACCGTAGAACTGCGCAAGCCTGTCATTCAGCTCAAGCATCTCAATTTCGGACCGCTGTCTGAAGGCGTGATGATGTCGCTACGGAATTCGCAGGCGATTTTTGGTCTCGGTTATCTGGAGGCAGTCAGCGAGAGCGATATTCTGGCGCTGGCGGAACTACAGCAATCGCAGGGTCTCAATGGCCGGCCCAATTATGTACGTGACGATATCAACGACCGAATGGCCATTGGTCGCTTTGGCTGGAAGGCCAATCAACCCGGCATTCAACAGCATATCGCCAATGCCTTCCTGGCCGACATCGGCATTACCTCGTCGCTTTATCCTGAGCAGAATTGTCCGCCAGTACAAAAGGAATGTCTCACTGAAAAAAACAGCGGCAAGCCCGAACTGCGCCAGGAGCTATGGGGACCGTTAACGTTCTGGACCCTGTCGCTGGATGCGCCCGCGCCGCGCGATCGCGACAAACCCGCGGTCCGGCGTGGCGAGAAGCTCTTCGAGACCGCGAAGTGTTCGCAATGTCATGTGCCCGAACTCAAAACCGGCCAGTTTGATACGCTGCCAGCGCTATCGGGTCGGACCATTCGTCCCTACACCGACATGCTGTTGCACGACATGGGGCCGGAACTTGCCGACGGTCGGCCGGATTTCCGCGCGGGTGGCGCTGACTGGCGTACCGCGCCCTTGTGGGGCATTGGCTTATCAAAACAAGTCAATGGCAGCACCAGCTTTTTGCATGATGGTCGTGCGCGTAATGTGCTCGAAGCCATTGTCTGGCATGGCGGCGAGGCCAGCGCATCGCGCGACCACTTTGCGCGGCTCTCCAAACGCCAGCGCGAGGATTTGATTGCTTTTTTGCAGTCGCTGTAAGCGCAACACGCCGCTGTTAAGTGACGATTGAAAATTCCGGATATCAAATAAACGACCCTGGATCCCGGCCTGCGCCGGGAGCGAGTGGGGAATTCGGGTCGCATGCGATCCGTCCACGCAGCAGTCATCACATGCAGATGATGACTTTTTAAGAACGGTTGGCTTCAAAATCGTCATCACGGCGCAGGCCGGGATCCAGTGTCTTTCGTTGTTCTAGCGATCACGCTAATTCTGACTGATGACGAGCCCCCATAACGATGCGACATCGTCCCCCCCAGAACCCTGCCGATATAATGACGCTCCTCATCACGGCCGAACCTGCTCCAACATGATCTACGCTTTTGCAGCACTCTTCGTATGCCAGCTGGTCGGAGAATTCATCGTTCAATGGACCCATCTGCCGGTGCCCGGTCCGTTGGCCGGCATGGGGCTGCTGTTCGTCGCGCTGCTGATCAAAGGCGGTGTGCCCGCAGCGCTCGAGCGGACCTCTGACAAATTGTTTTCGCACATGATGTTGTTCTTCATTCCCCTTGTGACCGGGGTGATGATGCACTTCGAGCGCGTCGCCAATGAAGGAATGGCTTTCATCGTCGCCTGTATTGCGGGTTCAGCCGTCAGTCTGGTG
>JBILCO010000110.1:0-6931 GCA_044353075.1 Burkholderiaceae bacterium | reverse complement strand
GCGCATGCGGATACACATGCTCGACGCAGCACCAGGGCTCGGCGGTTTCGATCTGCACACCAATCTCTTCCGCGAATTCGCGTTTCAGCGCCGCCAGCACGGACTCTCCCGGCTCGACTTTCCCGCCGGGAAATTCCCAATAACCTGAATAGGGTTTGCCTTCAGGACGGCAGGCGAGCAGTACATCGCCATGGGCCTGCATCAGGATGCCAACCGCCACATCAATCGGTAACGCCGCCACGAGATCAGCGCGCGTGCTTGCCGGCCCAATCGCGCGCGAACTGCCAGGCGATGCGACCGGAACGTGAGCCGCGCTGCAAGGCCCAGCGCAGCGCTTCAGGTTCAGCTTCCGCGAACTGCGAGGCATCAATGCCGAAATGCTTCAACCAGTGACGGACGATATCCAGATAATCATCCTGACGGAACGGATAGAACGACAGCCACAAGCCAAACCGCTCGGAGAGCGAGATTTTTTCTTCGACGGTTTCACCCGGATGCAAATCGCCGTCGTCGATATGTTTGTAGCCTTCGTTATCCGACATGCGCTCCGGCAGCAGATGGCGGCGGTTCGAGGTGGCGTAGATCAGCACATTGTCCGACTGTGCAGAAATACTGCCATCCAGCGCCACCTTCAGTGCTTTGTAACCACCTTCGCCTTCTTCAAACGAGAGGTCATCGCAAAAAATAATGAAGCGCTCGGGCCGCTGCGCAACCATGTCAACAATGTCGGGCAAATCCACCAGATGGTCTTTGTCGACTTCAATCAGCCGCAAACCCTGATCGGCAAATTGCGCGAGGCACGCCTTGATCAGGGATGACTTGCCCGTGCCACGCGCACCGGTCAGCAGCACATTATTCGCGGGGCGGCCTTCGATGAACTGGCGGGTGTTCTGCTCGATTTGTTCTTTTTGCGGGGCGATGTTGTGCAGATCATCGAGGTTGATGCGCGAAGGATGCAGCACCGGTTGCAAGCTGCCACGGCCATCGCGGCTCACGCGCCAGCGGAATGCTGTGGCGGCGCTCCAATCAACTGTTGAGGGGGCTGCAGGCAGCAGGGCTTCGACACGAGCGAGTACACGTTCTGCGTTGGCGAGGAATTGTTCGAGTTCTTTCATGCAGCTATTTTATTACGACCGATAGTCCGCATTAATCGACACATACTCATGCGACAAATCGCAGGTCCACACCGTCGCCCGCGCATCACCACGCGCCAGTGTCACCCGCACTGTAATTTCGCTCTGCTTCATCACCCGCTGCCCATCTTCTTCGCGGTAATCCGGATTGCGCCCGCCTTGCTTCGCGACCCAGACATCATCGAGATACAGATCAATCTTGCTGACATCCAGGTCCGTCACGCCGGCATAACCAATCGCCGCAAGTATGCGGCCCAGATTTGGGTCCGAGGCAAAGAACGCCGTCTTCACCAGCGGCGAATGACCTATCGCATAAGCGATCTTGCGGCACTCATCAGCATCGCGGCCCTGCTCGATGTTAATAGTGATGAATTTCGTCGCACCCTCGCCATCGCGCACAATCAGCTGCGCCAGTTCCTGCGATAACCAGGTGACGGCAGCGACCAGTGCCTGATATTCATCCGATTCAGCATCACTCACCACCAGTTCGCCGGCACCAGTGGCAATCAGCATGAAGGAATCATTGGTGGAGGTATCGCCGTCAATGGTGATGCAGTTGAACGACGCATCTGCAGCATCCTTCACCATCTTGTCCAGCAGCGGCTGCGGCACCGTCGCGTCGCAAGCAACAAAACCGAGCATGGTCGCCATGTTCGGGCGGATCATGCCCGCACCTTTCGAGATGCCGGTCAGCGTGACCTTCTTGCCCGAGATGGTGACCGTGCGCGACGCCGCTTTGGGTAGCGTGTCGGTGGTCATGATGGACTGCGCAGCACTGAACCAATTGTTCTCAGTGAGATTCGCAATCGCCTGCGGCAGGCCGGCGACGAGCTTATCGACCGGTAGCGGCTCGAGAATGACGCCGGTTGAAAACGGTAGCACCTGCGACGGCTCGCACCCCAGCAGCTTCGCCAGCCCATCACAGGTCGCCTGCGCATTCTTCATCCCCGGCTCGCCGGTGCCTGCATTCGCATTGCCGGTATTGATCACCAGCGCCGCGATTGGCTTGCCGGCGCTAGCTGCCTGCGCGAGATGGGCTTTTGCCAGCTGCACGGGCGCAGCGCAGAAGCGATTGGTGGTGAACACACCGGCAACGGTTGCAGTCGGTGCGAGCTTCATCACCAGCAGGTCTTTGCGGTTTGGCTTCTTGATGCCGGCTTCAGCGTAGCCGAGCTGAATGCCGGGGACGGGTTTGAGCTTGAAGGGGGTGGGCAGAGGGAAGTTGACGGCCATAGGATTACGCTCAGTCTCGGTAACGGATTAATCGACCATCTGTGAAAGTCGCCGGATCCCGGCACCTTCATTCTTCAAATAGGGATACATAACAGACTGAGACCTCAGGCCAGCTTTCCATGACACTGTTTAAATTTCTTCCCGCTGCCACAAGGACAAGGATCATTCCGACCCACCTTCGGCATCGCATTCGTCATCGGCATCTGCGCACGTGATTCATCACGGGCGGTTGGCGCCAGCAATTCTTCAGGCGCGAGCTCCGGATTGAAATCCGCGTGCTGATAACTCAGATTCTCCAGTTGCGGATGCGTCATTTTTTCTTCGGCGGCCGCGATTTCTTCCTGCGACTGAATCTGCACCGTCATGATCAGACGGACGACATCATTGCGGATCAGATCAAGCATTTGACCAAACAGCTGGAACGCTTCGCGCTTGTATTCCTGCTTCGGGTTTTTTTGCGCATAGCCGCGCAAGTGAATGCCCTGGCGCAGATGATCCAGTGCAGCGAGGTGTTCGCGCCATTGCGTGTCCATGCTCTGCAACATCACATTGCGCTCGAAGCCGCTAAACGCCTCCTTGCCCACCACATCGACCTTGGACTGATACACCGCATCGGCGGCATCCAGCAAGCGTCCGAGCAAATCCTCATCGGTCAGATTGGGGTCGGCGGCCAGCAATTCAGTCATCGGCACATTCAGCTGCCATTCAGCGGCGAGCACGGCTTCCAGCGCGGGCAGATCCCACTGCTCTTCCATCGACTCTTCAGGCACGTAGGTGCGGAACAGATCGGTGAACACGCCGTGACGCAGCGCCTGACTGGTTTCGCTGACATCGTCAGTCTCGAGCAATTCATTACGCTGGTTGTAAATGACTTTGCGCTGATCATTGGCGACATCGTCGTATTCCAGCAGCTGTTTGCGGATATCGAAGTTGCGGGCTTCGACCTTGCGTTGTGCGGATTCAATCGAACGCGAGACGATGCCGGCTTCAATCGGCTCGTCCTCCGGCATTTTGAGTCGCTCCATCACCGAACGCACGCGGTCACCCGCGAAAATTCTCAGTAGCGGGTCATCCAGCGACAGATAAAAACGCGAGGAACCCGGATCGCCCTGACGACCGGAACGGCCGCGCAGCTGGTTGTCGATACGGCGTGATTCATGACGCTCGGTGCCGATGATGTGCAAGCCGCCGGCATTGACCACCTGCTCATGCAGCGACTGCCATTCGTCGCGCAGGGTTTGCGAACGCGTTGCTTTCTCGGCGTCGGGAATCGCGCTGTCGGCTTCGATCAGCTGAATCTGCTTGTCGACATTACCGCCCAACACAATGTCAGTACCACGACCGGCCATGTTGGTCGCAATCGTGATCATTTTCGGACGACCGGCCTGCGCAATGATTTCTGCTTCACGCGCGTGCTGCTTGGCGTTGAGTACATTATGCGGCAGCTTGGCTTCATCGAGCATCGACGAGATGAGCTCGGAATTTTCGATCGAGGTGGTACCCACCAGCACCGGCTGGCCACGCTCGCAGCAGTCCCGAATGTCGGCGATCAGTGCGCGGTATTTGCCGGCGGCGTTCTTGAAAACCTGATCCTGCCGGTCGGTACGCTTGCTGGGTCGGTTCGGTGGAATGACGACGGTTTCAAGACTGTAAATTTCCTGGAATTCATAGGCTTCGGTGTCAGCCGTTCCGGTCATGCCAGCCAGCTTGCTGTACAGGCGGAAGTAATTCTGGAACGTGACCGAGGCCAGCGTCTGGTTCTCATGCTGAATGCGTACGCCTTCCTTCGCTTCGACTGCCTGATGCAAACCATCCGACCAGCGACGACCCGTCATCAGACGGCCAGTGAATTCATCGACGATGATGACTTCATTGTTCTGCACCACGTATTGCTGATCTTTGTGGAACAGCGTGTGCGCGCGCAGTGCGGCATACAGGTGATGAATCAGCGTGATATGCGCCGGGTCATACAGCGACGCACCTTCAGGCAGCAGCCCCATGGTGGTGAGTATCTGCTCGGCTTTCTCGTGACCGGCTTCGGTCAGCAAGACCGTGTTGGCTTTTTCGTCGCGCGTGTAATCACCGGGGACTTCAACCACGCCTTTCTTCACCCACCTGCTGGGTCAGCAGCGGCGGCAGCGCGTTCATCTTGCGATACATCTCGGTATGGTCTTCGGCCTGGCCGGAGATGATCAGCGGTGTGCGCGCTTCGTCAATCAGGATCGAGTCGACTTCATCGACAATCGCAAACGACATGCCGCGCTGCACCCGATCACCGGTCGAATAGAGCATGTTGTCGCGCAGGTAATCGAAACCGAATTCATTGTTGGTGCCGTAAGTAATGTCAGCCGCATATGCGGCCTGCTTGACATCATGCGGCGCCTGCGAGAGGTTGATGCCAGTGCTCAGACCCAGCCAGCCATAGAGCTTGCCCATCCACTCCGCATCGCGCTGGGCGAGGTAGTCGTTGACGGTGACGATGTGCACGCCCTTGCCTGTGAGCGCATTCAGATAAGCGGGCAGCGTGGCCATCAGCGTCTTGCCCTCGCCCGTACCCATTTCGGCGATTTTGCCCTGATGGAGCACCATGCCGCCGATCAGCTGCACGTCGAAGTGACGCATCTTCAGCACGCGCTTACTGGCCTCACGGCAGACAGCAAAGGCCTCGACCAGAATATCGTCGGTGGTGGCGCCAGCGGCGAGCTTCGCTTTGAGTTCGGGCGTTTTTGCTTTCAGCGCCTCGTCAGACAAGGGCTCGAGCGAGGCTTCAAGCGCATTAATTTCACGCACGGTGCTTTGCAGCTTTTTAATGAGGCGCTGATTGCGACTACCGAAAATTTTGGTCAGAAAAGACATGTGGGGACTGGAGAAAAAGACGGGCTTCACAGCGCATCGCCAGGGGCGAGGCCGGATTGGCCAAAGGCGCGATTCTAGCATGCGCCCCCCTCTGAAGATGCCTGCCTTGCAAGCCACATGACCGCATTGCCCTGCAGGGGCGCCCGAGGTAGAAAGCCTGTGTTAACGTTGCCGGATGTCCAGGAACACGCCGAATTTCACGCCCGCAAGTCGTCCCGCCCATCGCCCCACAACCCGCGAGGCGAGTTCTTTCCTGCGAGGCGATCAGGTCATGGCCGGTTTGCTGCCCACGCTGGAGAAAATGGCCGCATTGCAGACCGATGCAGAACGGCTGCTGCCGGGCGTCTTCAACGCCTGTCGAGTGCTTCAACTGCAGGAGGGCCAGCTGCACATCGCGGTGCCGAATGCGGCGCTGGCCACGCGACTGCGCCAGATGTTGCCAAAATTGCAGGCGGGCTTGCGCGATAAGGCTTGGCCAGTGGACGGCATACGGATCAAAGTGCAGATGATGTCGGGCGAAAACCGGGCGCCTGACCGACCCGCCGCGCAGGCAGTCTTACCCTCGCAAGCGGTGCAGGCGTTTGCTGAACTGGCGCAATCGCTGGAAGCCAGTCCGCTGCGCGATGCGCTGCAGTCGCTAGTCCGGCGACGTGGATGAAGCCATCGACGGCGCTTCTGAGGACGGTGACAGCGATTCCAGCAGCGCAGCGCCAATGATCAGCGCCGCCCCCAGATACTCATGCGCACTCAGCGCTTCACCGCCGACCAGCACCGCGCTGGTCACCGCCACCAGCAACTCCGACACCTGGAACACTGCCGCACGACTGGCCTGCACATGGGTGACACCATAGGTGGTCAGCAAGGTTGCGCCCATCAGCCAGACTGCAGCAAACAAAACCAGCCACAGCCAGTGAATGGCCGAGAGTGTCGGTATCGAAGGCACAGAAAATACCAAAGCCAGCAAGGCAATCAGCGCGCAACCCACAAAGCTCACCAATGTGCGACTAAGCATGGGCAGTGTTTGCGCCTTGCGATTGCTAATGCCACCGGCGGTGTAGGCCAGGCCGGCAATCAATGCAAGCAAATCGGCCAGCGACAGCGGTGTATCCAGCGCATCGGCGGCACCGAGTATGGCGAACACACCGGCGAGCGCGAGCAGCACAGCGATCAGGCGACGCCAACCAATCCGCTCTTTCAGAAACAGTGCGCCACCGAGAATGCCCCAGACCGGCAACAGAAAAAACAGCAGCATCACCCGCACCACCGAGCCGGCCATCAGCGCATAGGTGAGCGCGACATTGGCGGCGCCGAAGAACAAAGCAATCATCAGCAGGTAGCGCCACTCCTGCCGACATTGCCGGCGTTCGCGCCAGATGAAAGGCAGTGACGCCAGTGCCACCACACTGTAAGCGGTAAGCGAGACCGAATGGCCGTCGAGGCCCAGCGACGCAAAGAACTTCAGCGGCCACCAGGTGAGGCCCCAGAGAGCACTGCCGCCGATCAGCGCGAACAGGGCGAGGCGGGTTTCGGTGCGGTGAGGTGAAGAGTGAGTAAGCTCAGACATCAGAATGGGTCAGGAAAGCGTTCACTCGACGGTCTTCACCTTGAGGCGAAAGACTTTGTTGTGACACGAACGACGCTGGATCCCGGCCTGCGCCGGGATGACTGTTTTACAGACGTATAGATTCTCAAACGTCATCCCGGCGCAG
>JBILCO010000108.1:0-6946 GCA_044353075.1 Burkholderiaceae bacterium | reverse complement strand
CAATATCTGCGCGAGAAACGGGCTGACTGTGCGGCACCTGCGGTTGTAGCTGCGCAATGACTTGTTCAACCGGATCATCGAGGTACTGCTCAAGAAATGCAGCGCGTTGAGTAATCGTTGACAATCCCACCGCTGCATTCCATGCACCGTCAGGATCACGAGAACCTATCAACACATCAGAAAAATACTGAACTTCAGCGCCAAATCTGGCCCGAAATACACCGGAAATAAAGCCCTCGATACTCGCTCGATCAGGATGGCTTCGATCTATCCAGTCAAAATGCAAATCATTGACGGCAATCTCGGGCGACATCCGTCCGGGATAATATGAACCAAAAAGAGAATGACTGGATGATATGAGGCACATGAACCTTTTCACCTCTCTAAAATGAGATGGACGCAGGTTACGACCTGAAGATTAATGCAACATTAAGAGAGTTAAAAAACAGGCTGCGGGCTACCACACACTTGATGGACGACAGTCCGTAAAACAACCCTATTGAGGCAGAACAATGATCTCCGGACCGATATCAGCGAGGCAAAGCGCCAGTCACACCACAATGGCATCCTGGTTGCCAAACAGTCATTCAGAGATAGTGCGGATGATCGCCGCCTTGTTGGCGGACTCGAAGTTAGCCGCCTTGAGCGCCCCGAGATAATCGCGAAAGCGCCTATTCACTTCTCACGCATCTGCCACCGACGAAACACCTGCGTCACAAAGAGCAGACTCAACTGCCGCCCCGAGCGTAGGCGCGACCTTTACTGCCACAAGCCACGCTGTCAATGACCGCGAGCAAGCCTATGCTGCGCTGGTGTCTATCGCGGCCTGAACACATACACGCAGGCGAATTTCAGCATATTCGCGGCGATTGAATCCGCAACCACAGGCTGCCATTCCGGATTATTGATGGTTTCAGATTTCAGCAATCTGCCCCTGCCGTCTTGCTCTGTATAAGACATCGTCCACATCTTTCGGTATCGCTTGAAGTTGCAGTCGAATTCGATTTGCTCGCGATTAAATCGGGCGCCCTGATCATCTGCTTGGGCGCGATTAATCTGCTGCCACGCGAAGACCACATAAGCTCTTCTGGCCATGTTGTCTGTCTCTAGGTAGTAGTAATTCTCCAGATCATCGGCGCCGAACGCTTCTCTTTTTTCAGTCTGCGCGACCACGATGGTCGAAAACCCCAGGAAAAAGCTGGCGATTAAGATTTTCTTAAACAATTTTTTCTCCTGACTCCATTTAATTTCATCACGCAGATAATTTTCGCGATCTCGGACAGCTCAGACCGGAGAGTCCAAAGTACCTGAATACAAAAAACCCAGCAAGATGCCCGGCTTTGAGCCCCTTGCAACCTGGGTGAACGAGTTGGAAGGGTTTATCGAGGGTGGGATTCAAATCATTGCTGGAAACGTAGTGAATCCAAGGATTTTCTTTGAGTTGAAGAATGTGGTTATCCGAAAAAATATCCGCAGAATATTTGGCGAATAATCATCATTCGTTGCCAATAAAGGGGATTTTTGGACAAGTTTTTTTATTTCTTTACGACGTTGCTCATTTCAATACCTCGTGCTGGCTTGGTGGTTGTACCGCTCGAGTATCAGATGCCGGTCAACACCGTGTCCATTGCGGACACCAAGGCACTGGCTTGCGCCACCACGTAGGGAATGCCATCAGCCGCACTGCGGCTCGGGTTGGCGTAAACGTCATACTGGGCCATCTGAGTTTCACCATGGACGCAAATCTGCCCCCGGAATGCCGTTCGCTTCGAAGCGAGCGTTCTCCACGGCTATCCAGTCTCCGAACTCAGCTTCGAATTTCTTCTTACGCGCGGTGCGGCTTAGCTTGGCATGATTGGTTTGCAGGGCGTGGTAATGCTCGGCAGAGATGATCACGGTATCAAGCTGGCCCGCCTTCTCTACAAACACGGGTTCGCGCTTGGCATGGGCAGAAAGACTACCGAATCGGCTCTTGGCTTCAGTGGCACTGACTCGCATGAGGGCCTCCAGAAATTTTTAGCCATTTTATCCAATGACCTGTCGGCACGCACGGCAAGCCAAATCTCTCGAATCCCGCAGGCTTACAAGCCAAATCCTTCGGATCACGCTTGAGATTCAGATGATTGCTTAAACGCTTGCAACATTGAGGATTTCTTTCCTTTGAGGAATAGGGCAACGGCCACAAACCCAGTCCTTGATAATTGGCCAAGCGCATGCATACGAGCCGCGCAGCACTTAATCGTCTGCTGGATGAAGCAACCGCACACTAATCTCTCACGCGATGTCCGCAGGGACATCGCTCCCTCCGCCCAAAAAAATGCCCGCTTTGCAGCGGGCATTTTTGGTGTGACTGGCGGAGAGGGTGGGATTCGCCTACATCCTGCAGGCCGCGACTTGGCTTGCAAGCCAAGTCCTTCGAATCCCACACGTGAAGTTCGCAGGGACTTCACTCCTCTCGAAAATGAAAATGCCCCTTGCGGGGCATTTGACATACTGGCGGAGAGGGTGGGATTCGAACCCACGGTAGACTCGCGCCTACGCCTGATTTCGAGTCAGGTACATTCGACCACTCTGCCACCTCTCCGGGTCGAAAACGGGTGTTTCCGAAAGACCGAGATTGTATCAGAACTCTCTTGCCCGGCGAAACTCCAGCCGGCGACCTGCTTAGGGTTTGAGTACTTTGACACCACCCATGTACGGCCACAGCGCTTCGGGAACGGCAACACTGCCATCAGCCTGCTGGCAGTTCTCCAGAATGGCGACCAGCGTTCTTCCGACAGCGAGGCCCGAACCGTTGAGGGTGTGCAGCAGCTCGGGCTTGCCTTGGGCATTCCGGAAGCGCGCCTGCATGCGTCGCGCCTGGAAGGCTTCGCAGTTGGAGATCGATGAAATCTCGCGATAAGTATTTTGCGCGGGCAGCCAGACTTCGATGTCGTAGGTTTTGGTGGCGCCGAAGCCCATGTCGCCGGTGCACAGGGTGATGACACGGTAAGGCAGTCCGAGTTTTTTCAGAATATTTTCAGCATGCGAGAGCATTTCGTCGAGCTGCGCATACGAATGCTCGGGATGTGCGATCTGCACCATCTCGACTTTATCGAACTGATGCTGGCGAATCAGACCGCGCGTGTCGCGGCCATGGCTGCCGGCTTCGGAACGGAAACAAGGCGTGTGCGCGACCAGGCGCATGGGCAGCTGTTCAGCGGCGATGATTTCGTCACGCAGGAAATTAGTCAGTGAAACTTCAGCGGTAGGGATCAGGTAGAGCGCCTCGCCCTCGCCTTCCTGCCCGCCTTTTTTTACCGCGAACAGGTCGGCTTCGAATTTCGGCAGTTGGCCGGTACCTCGGAGCGTGTCACTGTTGACGATGTAAGGCGTGTAGCACTCGGTGTAGCCATGCTCGGCCGTGTGCGTGTCGAGCATGAACTGGGCGATTGCACGATGCAGGCGCGCGATGCCATTTCTCATGACGGTGAATCGGGCACCGGATAGTTTGGTGCCGGTATCGAAATCCAGCCCCAGTGGTGCGCCGACATCAACATGGTCCTTGACGTCGAAATCAAAGCTGGGTGGTGTGCCCACTTTGCGCAATTCGACATTGCCTTGTTCATCGTCGCCCTGCGGCACGGATTCATGCGGCAGGTTAGGTATGGCCAGCATGAAGTCGGACAGCTTCGCCTGCACGATCTCCAGCTGATCCGCTGAAGCCTTGAGTTCGTCGCCCAGACCAGCCACTTGATTCATGACGGCGGTGGTGTCTTCGCCTTTACCTTTGAGGATGCCGATCTGCTTGGAGAGAGAATTGCGCTGCGACTGCAGCTCCTCGGTGCGGGTCTGTATAGCTTTGCGCTCGGCTTCGAGGGCATTGAAAGCGGCGACATCAAGCTTGAATTTGCGCTGGGCCAGTCGCTCGGCGACGGCAGTGATGTCCTTGCGGAGGAGTTGGATGTCGATCATGGGAATGGGGCTGGTAGGACAAAGATGAGATTGTATCAAGGGCGGCTGCAAATTTTGACCGACCTGCAGATCACGGCTAATTCTGTCTCTGCGTGGGATCCCGTGCCGGAACTGAAGAGCGAGTACGACATTTCTCTTTATTTCGGGGCTTGCCTTGAAAATGACCCGGGGGACGGCAGTCTCATACATGCCGCGTTAGAAGATATTTCGCGAGCACGCAGCATTCGTGAACAAGTGGTCGTAACGATGCCCCCGCGAGAATGAGCCAACGACAGCATTATTTCTTCTTTACCGCTGCATCAGCCTCAGCATCCAGCCGCCTGAGATAAGCCAACTTCTCCGCAATCTTCCCTTCCAGCCCACGCGGCGTAGGCTGATACCAGCCCGACTGGTCCAGCCCCTCGGGTAAATACGTTTCACCGGCCGCATAGGCTTCAGGTTCGTCATGGGCGTAGCGATAGAGCTTGCCGTAACCCAGCTGTTTCATTAGCTTGGTGGGTGCGTTGCGCAAGTGCTCGGGCACGGGGCGCGAGTTGTCTTTGGCGATAAACGCTTTGACGGCGTTGTAGGCGTTGTAGACCGCGTTGGATTTGGCGGCGCAGGCCAGATAGATGGTCGCTTCAGCCAGCGCGAGTTCGCCCTCCGGTGAGCCCAGCCGCTCATAGGTTTCGGCGGCATCCAGCGTCAGGCGTAATGCGCGCGGGTCGGCGAGACCAATGTCTTCTGCTGCCATGCGGATGAGTCGCCGCGACAGGTAACGTGCATCGGCTCCGCCATCGAGCATGCGAACCAGCCAATAAAGTGCTGCATCCGGATTGGAGCCGCGCACGGATTTGTGCAGGGCCGAAATCTGATCGTAAAACGCATCACCGCCTTTATCAAAGCGACGCAAAGTATCACCCAGGCTTTCCTTGAGCAATTCGGTCGTGATCTGTGTTTGCTTTTTTTGCGCTGCGGCGCGCAGGATGATTTCGGTGTTATTGAGCAGCTTGCGTCCGTCACCATCGGCACTGGCGACAAGCATGAGGGCAGCCTCGCCATCGATACCGACGCCTTCGTGCAGTGCCCGCGCGCGCGTCAACATCTGTAGCAAATCATCCTCAGTCAGCGATTTCAGCACATAGACGGCAGCGCGCGATAACAGCGCGCTGTTGACTTCGAATGAAGGGTTCTCGGTGGTCGCGCCAATGAAGGTAAAGAGGCCGCTTTCCACATGCGGCAGAAAGGCATCCTGCTGACTCTTGTTGAAACGATGGACTTCATCAACGAAGAGTATCGTCTTGCGGCCGGAGTTCGCCTGCAGTACTTGCGCACGTTCGACGGCTTCGCGGATGTCTTTCACGCCCGACAAAACAGCAGACAAGGCGATGAACTCGGCCTGAAATCCCTGCGCCATCAAACGGGCCAGCGTGGTCTTGCCCACGCCCGGCGGGCCCCAGAGAATCATCGAGTGCGGCTGACCGGATTCGAAGGCCACCCTTAAAGGTTTGCCGGGGCCGAGCAGATGCTGCTGACCGATGACCTCATCGAGGGAAGTCGGTCGCAGGCGCTCGGCGAGTGGGACGGCACGCATTGTTTATTGCTGCAGGACGTCGGCGCCCTTGGGCATCACAAAACGAAACTGGTTGGCAGAGAAAGAAGGATTTTTCTCGAAGCGGGTGAATGACAGCAGCGATACCTGCCCAAAGCTGTCGCGTAGTTCCATGGCGACCGGCACGCCGTCTTTCAGACCAATGCCGATTTTTTCAAAGTTCGTGTCTTTGGCTTTTGGGATCGCTTGCAGCCATTCGATACCGTCGCGCGTGCCACCTTCAGAGAGATTAAAGTTTTTTTCCAGGTCATTGCTGCCAAACAGAATGGCCGCCGGCGAGGATCCGATCGCATTGCCCAGTGTTCTGACGGTGACCTGGTTGAGATCTTTGTCATAAATGTAGAGCTTGTCGCCATCGGCCTGCAGCGTTTGCTCGTAGGGTTTTTGGTAAATCCAGATGAACTTGCCGGGTCGCGCAAACTGAAAGCTACCGGACGAGGCATTCGAGGTCTGGAGTTTGCCACCCTCTTCTTTCACGAGCCGCTGGGTGAATTCACCACGCGCGCTTTTGGTTGCTGCGACAAAGGCCTTGAACTGGTCGAGTGCCGCCGCCTGCGCTATCCAGGGTGCACACAGCAAACCCGTCATAAGAATCAGTCGTCGCACGCTTTTACTCCGCATTGGTGTTGGGTACAAGAATGTCGCGGTTGCCATTGGAATGCATGGTGGAAACCACACCGCTTTGCTCCATTTGTTCAAGCAGGCGTGCGGCACGGTTGTAGCCGATGCGCAAATGCCGTTGTACCAGCGATATCGATGCGCGACGGTTTTTGAGTACGACAGCCACAGCCTGATCATAGAGCGGATCAGCTTCGCCACTGGGTCCGCCCACACCATCGAGCTCGCCACCACCGTCTTCAGTCGTTCCGCCGTCCAGTATGCCCTCGATGTAGTTGGGCTCGCCTTGCGATTTGAGGTGATTGACGACGCGATGCACTTCGTCATCCGACACAAAGGCACCGTGCACGCGCACTGGAAAACCGGTTCCCGGCGGCAGGTAGAGCATGTCACCCATACCGAGCAGTGCTTCGGCGCCCATCTGGTCAAGGATGGTGCGCGAGTCGATTTTGCTGGAAACCTGGAAGGCAATCCGGGTCGGAATGTTGGCCTTGATCAAACCGGTGATCACATCCACTGACGGACGCTGGGTGGCGAGGATCAGGTGTATGCCTGCGGCGCGCGCTTTTTGTGCGATACGCGCAATCAGCTCTTCCACTTTTTTACCCACGACCATCATCAGATCGGCCAGCTCGTCGATGACGATGACGATGGTGGGCAGTTTTTCCAGCGGCTCGGGTGCGTCGGGCGTGAGACTGAAGGGATTGGGGATTTTTTCTTCTTTCTTTTCTGCGTCTGCAATTTTCTGATTGTAGGTGGACAGATTACGCACGCCCAGCTTGG
>JBILCO010000107.1:0-6960 GCA_044353075.1 Burkholderiaceae bacterium | reverse complement strand
GAGGTCCTGGGCGGCGGCCATGTCCACGCCTTTTTTCGCTTCTTCGACCAGGGCGAGGATGTCGCCCATGCCGAGAATGCGGTTGGCCATGCGATCCGGATCAAAGGGCTCAAGACCATCGAGCTTCTCCGCCACGCCAGCGAACTTGATCGGCTTGCCAGTGATATGTCGGACGGACAGCGCAGCGCCACCACGCGCATCGCCATCGAGTTTGGTCAGCACAATGCCGGTCAGCGGTAGTGCTTCACTGAACGCGCGGGCAGTGTTGATGGCATCCTGGCCCAGCATCGCATCGACTACGAACAGGGTTTCGATCGGATTGACGGCGACGTGCAATGCACGGATTTCCTGCATCATCGCTTCATCGATACCAAGACGGCCGGCGGTGTCGATGATGAGCACATCATGGTGGTGCTTCTTCGCGTAATCCAGCGCCGCGACGGCGATATCGACCGGCTTGTCAGTGGCGCTGGACGGAAAGGAGTCGGCGCCAACTTGCGCTGTCACCGTCTGCAGCTGCCCGATGGCGGCGGGGCGGTAGACGTCAGCCGATACGGTCAGGACTTTTTTCTTTTTCTGTTCCTGCAAAAATTTGGCGAGCTTGCCGACGGTGGTGGTTTTACCGGCGCCCTGCAAGCCGGCCATCAGGATGATCGCCGGCGGCTGCGTCGCAAACGACAGCTGGGTCGCTTCCGGACCCAGATCGGCGCCCATCAGGCTGGCCAGTTCGTCGTGAACCACGCCCACCAGCGCCTGTCCCGGCGTGAGCGATCCCACCACTTGCTCTCCGAGTGCTTTTTCTTTCACTCGCGCGATGAATTCGCGCACCGCTGGCAGTGCCACATCGGCCTCCAGCAGCGCAAGGCGTACTTCGCGCAGCATATCGGCAGTGTTCGATTCGGTCAGCCGCGCTTCGCCGCGCATGGTCTTGACGACTTTTGCCAGCCTTTGGGTCAGATTGTCGAGCATGGGGTGTCTTGGATGTGTGTCGGAAAAGAACGGTCGGATGCGCATCGGCGCAGAGGAAAACCACGCAGCGATTCTACCCGAAGCCCGTATCGTCGGAGCTTTTGAAGCAGGGCCATGGTGTACACTTTGCCTATGCAACTCTTCTTTATTCACGCGGCCGGATTGCTTTACATCGTTTGCTCATTGTTGTCCGAGCAGCAGCGTCGCATCATTACGGCGGGTACCGCAGTGGGCTGGCTATTGCACGGCGCCGCGCTGGCCAGCATCGTGATCACCCCCGACTATCTGCGACTGGGATTTGCGGTCATGCTATCGGCAGCACTCTGGATTACGGTCGCTGCCTACTGGGTGGAGAACCGCAATCTGTCCGTCGATGGATTGCGTCGGCTGGTATTGCCGATCGCGGCCATCGTGATTGTGCTGCCGGCATTTTTTCCGGGGTCGGAAATTCCTCTGGCGGGCAGGTCGTCCTGGTTCGCATGGCATGTGGCTTTGTCGACGCTGGCTTACGGCTCGCTCACCATTGCAGCCTTCCATGCGGTACTGATGGCCATGCAGGAGTCGCGTTTGCACGCCTTGCCTGCGGCGGCCTCCGATCGTGGCTGGTTTGCGCTGGCCATTGATCGCTTGCCGGCGCTGCTGACGATGGAGCGCGTGCTGTTTCGCCTGATCAGCATCGGTTTCCTGTTACTGACGCTCACAGTGATCTCCGGCGTGTTCTTTTCAGAGGCGGTTTTTGGCCAACCCTTCCGCCTTGAGCACAAGACACTGTTCACGGTGCTGTCCTGGCTTCTGTTTGGCGCGCTGCTCGCAGGACGTCAGTGGCGTGGCTGGCGCGGCAAGACAGCGCTGTCGTTCACGCTGACGGGTTTTGCAACGCTCTTGCTGGCCTATGTGGGTAGCCGCTTTGTGATGGAGGTGGTGTTGCACAGGGGGCTGGTGTGAAATACCTGCTGTGGGCTGTTGTCATTTATATCGCCTGGCGCTGGTATGCCGCCTCCAAGCAATCTGCTGCCCGTTCCGATTCGTCTGTGGCGTCGGCCAGCTCGGCTGCATCAGCGACGGAGGGCGCCACGGAAACGATGGTTAAATGCGCCCAATGCGGCATTCATCTGCCCCACTCCGAAGCGATCCACGGTCCCGGTGCCATCACGTTCTGCAGCGAAGCCCATCAGGCCACACATCGCCACGGATCCCTCTGACCCCGATCTCAGCGGCGGGTCCAGCGGTCTTTATTTCCCTCCGATCGTTTGAGTTTTTGTCAGATGCGCTGGTGAGATGTTGTGTTTCGCGCGCATCGCACGGCGGTACGTGCCGACATGCCTTACCCTTCCGCGTCCCGTCCTTCCGAGCCCCTTCTGGCATCTGCCATGTCCTCTGCTTCTGCCCTTGTTACTGATGCCGGATTCCGTCTGTTGGGCGAGTCGCAGGTCATGCAGGCGGTGCGTGAGCGCATACGAAGGCTGGGTCTGAGTAATGCGCCGGTGGCGATTTATGGCGAGTCGGGCAGTGGCAAGGAGCTCGCCGCCCGCGACATTCATGCGCACAGCGCGCGCGCCGGGCAGCCGTTTATTGCGGTCAACTGTGGTGCGATTCCGGACAACCTGATGGAAGCCGAATTTTTCGGCTATCGCCGCGGTGCTTTCACCGGTGCCAGTGAAGAACGCCAGGGTTTTTTTCATGCGGCACATCGCGGCACGCTTTTTCTCGATGAGGTCGCCGAGCTGCCGCTGGCCATGCAAGTCAAGTTGCTGCGCGCAATTCAGGAGCGTCGGGTGCGCAAGCTGGGCGCGCAGGTCGAAGATGCGATTGACGTGCGTATTTTGTCGGCCACTCACCAGAATCTCGCGCATGCGGTGAGGCGGGGTAGCTTTCGTCAGGATTTGTATTTTCGTCTGCAGGTGATTGCGCTTTCCTTGCCGCCGCTGCGAGCGCGCTGCGAGGACGTTCCTTCGCTTTGTGATGCGATTCTGGCCCGCCTGCTGCCGCTGGCCGCGAAGCCGGTGATCAGTGCGGCAGCCATGCAAAGGCTCATGACCCATGATTTTCCTGGCAATGTGCGTGAACTCGAGAATGTGCTGGAGCGGGCGCTGGCCTTTGCCACGGGCGATGTCATTGAGCCGGAGGACTTGCATTTCGAAAGCCTGATTGCCTCCGGGGCAACCGTGCCGCCGTCCGGCGAAGCGGCATTGCGCTTCGAGGCGACGCCTTCAAATACCGAGCTGCTGCCGGTCTCGTTACCCGCCCACCTGGCCAGCGTCGAGCGTGGACTGATCCAGCGCGCGCTCAGGCAGGCGCGCTTCAATCGCACCCGCGCCGCATCACTTCTTGGGATAAGCTTGCGGCAACTACGCTACCGTATGCAGCGACTAACGATTCATGATGCCGACTGATTTCCACTTTTCCATTGATGCTGCCGGCTGGTGCCCCGAAATGCGCCAGCTCCGTAGTCCGAATTACGATGCTCGTCCGCAGGAAACGCCGATCGACCTGCTCGTGATTCACAATATCAGCCTGCCGCCCGGCGAGTTTGGCGGTGAATCGATTGAAGCCCTATTCACCAACCGGCTCGATTGCACCGCGCATCCGTATTTCGCGCAGCTCGATGGTTTGCGGGTATCCGCGCATTTTCTGATTCGACGTGACGGCAGTCCAACGCAATTTGTCAGCACACGCGATCGTGCCTGGCACGCCGGCGTGTCAAGTTTTAATCACCGTGATCGCTGTAATGATTTCTCAATTGGCATCGAACTGGAAGGCGATGACCACACGCCGTTCTGCGATGTGCAATATAGAACGCTGGCTGCGCTCACCGAAGCCCTGCTCAGCGAGCATCCGCTGGACCAGATCACGGGACATGAAAACATCGCGCCCGGCCGAAAAACGGACCCCGGGCCGCATTTTGACTGGGCCCGCTACCAGTCCGACCTGACTGCCCGCCTGGCCGCCGGGTTCTCGGGCATGAAAACGCCTCGTTCGCCACGTTTCCCAGCGTAAAAACTGGTTGCAAGTTGGGCGGGCGGGCACTAGAATTAGTGCTCGCAAGCGCCGGGTCTACTAGATCTAGTGTTTTTCGCGAATTCAACTGAACTGACCAGGTTAGACCAGCTCACACAATGAGCGAAGCGTTTCAATGGGGGTGGCAGCCCGGATAAATGTGGGGCTTGGGCAGGGCCCATCAGCAGTAAATCTTCGGTGTGTCTGCGCAATGCAGCGTGCGGCGCGTAAGCCGGTAAGTAGAAATCAAGGTGCCGGCATTTGCACGGTAAAACAGAGATAACAGGGCAGCGATGCCCGCCGCATGACCATTTGGGGAGGCGCAGTGCAGACCAGTCAGGAAATTTCAGCCAAGTCCACGGGCAACATCAGTGGCGCACCCGCCGTATCGGCACTTGCACCTTCGTCCCCCGGCGCGACGGCGCCGCTGCACGATTACAAGATCATTCGCCGCAATGGCGCCGTCGTTGGTTTCGAGCCGTCCAAGATTTCCATCGCCATGACCAAGGCGTTTCTGGCCGTGAATGGTGGTCAGGGTGCAGCCTCAGCGCGTGTGCGTGAACTGGTCGAGCAGTTGACCGTCGGTGTCGTGTCGACACTGATGCGTCGGCAGCCAGCGGGCGGCACTTTCCACATCGAGGATGTGCAGGATCAGGTGGAACTGTCGCTGATGCGCTCCGGTGAGCATGATGTGGCGCGCGCTTATGTGTTGTACCGCGCCAAGCGCATGGAAGAGCGCGCTCAGCAGCAGGCCAGCAAGCCCGCGCCTGCGCGTGAATCCTCGCTGCAGATCGTGGTTGATGGTCAGCGCGTGCCGCTCGACATGAGCAAGCTCAAGGCGATGATCACCTCGGCATGTATCGGTCTGGAGCAATTCGCAGATGCCGACGCCATCCTGCACGAAACCGTGCGCAATCTGTACGACGGCGTGCCGGTTGAGGAACTGTACAAGTCTGCCATTCTGGCAGCGCGCGTGCTGATGGAGAAAGATCCGGCCTACAGTCAGGTCACTGCGCGTCTGCTGATGCACACGATTCGTAAAGAAGTCTTCGGTCAGGAAGTAGCGCAGGGCGATGCGGCGCAGCATTATCTTGATTACTTCCCGAAATTCATCAAAAAAGGCATTGAAGCCGATCTGCTCGATGAAAAGCTTGCGCAATTCGATCTGAAAAAGCTCGCTGATGCCCTGGTGGCGGATCGCGATCTGCAATTTGGTTATCTCGGCTTGCAGACACTGTATGACCGCTATTTCCTGCACATTCAGGGAACGCGCATCGAAATGCCGCAGGCGTTTTACATGCGTGTGGCGATGGGTCTTGCACTCAATGAAGTCAATCGGGAAGCGCGTGCGATCGAGTTCTACAACCTGCTGTCGACCTTCGATTTCATGAGCTCGACGCCGACGCTGTTCAATTCCGGCACCCAGCGCTCGCAGCTCTCATCCTGCTACCTGACGACGGTATCGGATGATCTTGAAGGTATTTACGACGCCATTAAGGAAAATGCGCTGCTGGCCAAGTATGCCGGTGGTCTGGGCAATGACTGGACGCCAGTGCGATCGCTTGGTGCGCACATCAAGGGCACCAATGGTAAATCGCAGGGTGTCGTACCTTTCCTCAAAGTGGTGAATGACACGGCTGTTGCGGTCAATCAGGGCGGCAAGCGCAAGGGCGCTGTCTGCGCTTACCTCGAAACCTGGCACATGGATGTCGAGGAATTCCTCGATCTGCGCAAGAACACGGGTGACGATCGCCGCCGCACGCATGACATGAACACGGCGAACTGGATTCCCGACTTGTTCATGAAGCGAGTGATGGAAAAAGGCAGCTGGACTTTGTTCTCGCCGTCGGATGTCAAGGATCTGCACGACAAATTTGGTAAAGATTTCGAGCAAGCCTATCTTGGCTACGAAGCCAAATGCGCTTCCGGCGAAATGAAGCTGTTCAAGAAAGTTGAGGCGCTGGATCTGTGGCGCAAAATGCTGTCAATGCTGTTCGAAACCGGACATCCATGGATCACCTTCAAGGATCCGTGCAACATCCGTTCGCCCCAGCAGCACGTGGGTGTGGTTCACAGCTCCAACCTGTGCACCGAGATTACGCTCAATACCAATGACTCCGAAATCGCGGTTTGCAATCTCGGCTCGGTCAATTTGCCCGCACACATGAAGGATGGCAAGCTCGATCACGACAAGCTGCAGAAAACCATCAGCACGGCGATGCGCATGCTCGATAACGTGATCGACATCAACTACTACGCTGTGAAGAAGGCGCGTGATTCGAACCTGCGTCACCGTCCGGTTGGCATGGGCATCATGGGTTTCCAGGATTGCCTGCACATGATGCGCGTGCCTTATGCATCGAAAGAGGCGGTCGAGTTCGCGGACCGTTCGATGGAAGCGGTGTGCTACTACGCTTACATGGCGTCTTCCGATCTGGCCGAAGAGCGCGGCACGTACAGTTCCTATCGTGGATCGCTGTGGGATCGCGGCATCCTGCCGCAGGATTCGCTCAAGCTGCTGGCCGAAGAGCGCGGTGGTTATCTGGAAGTGGATACCTCCGAAACGCTGGATTGGAGCAAGCTGCGTGACCGCATTAAAACCCACGGCATGCGCAACTCCAACTGCGTGGCGATCGCGCCGACCGCGACGATCTCCAACATCATCGGCGTCTCGGCCTGCATCGAGCCGACCTATCAGAACCTCTATGTGAAATCGAATCTGTCCGGCGAATTCACTGAAATCAATGAGCATCTGGTACGCGACCTGAAGGCGCGCGGACTGTGGGATGAGGTGATGATCGCTGATCTGAAATACTTTGATGGCAGCCTGGCGCGCATTGATCGCATTCCGCAGGATCTGCGCGATCTGTACGCAACGGCCTTCGAAGTCGATCCGAGCTGGCTGGTTGAAGCCGCATCACGCCGCCAGAAGTGGATTGATCAGGCACAGTCCCTGAACATCTACATGGCGGGCGCCTCCGGCAAGAAGCTCGA
>JBILCO010000005.1:0-21642 GCA_044353075.1 Burkholderiaceae bacterium | reverse complement strand
TAACAGCATCGACATAACGCAGCGGCATCCCTTTCACCGGGCGCACCTGCACCACCCGAAAATCAAACATCGGTTGACGCGACAGCCACTGGTAGCCGCCGTGCAGCAGGCAAAGCACGAGTACGCCGAGCATCGCCCGGGTGATCGTGTTCAATGTCCTGATGTCATTCCACATGGTTGATGATCTCTTAACTTTCTCTTCTTAAACTTTCCAGTCCGGTGACGGCTGCAAATCCAATGCTGCCATCCGCAACAATTCGACACACAGCATCTCGTACGACAGGCCCGCTGCCACTGCCGCCATCGGCACCAACGAGTGGCTGGTCATACCGGGCGAGGTATTGATCTCCAGCAGATAGGGCTGGTTATCTTGTGCACTCACCATCACATCGGCGCGCGCCCAGCCACGACAGCCCAGCGTGCGATAACTCTCGAGCACCAGCTGCTGTATTTGCTGTTCCTGTGCCGGTGGCAGTTCGCTCGGGCACAGGTATTTCGTCTCGTCGGAAAAATATTTGTTCTGGTAGTCGTAGTTCGCATCAGGTGCGACGATGCGTACCACCGGCAGCGCGCGCGCGTTGTCACCTGCGCCGAGTACCGGGCAGGTTAGCTCCATGCCGCTGATGAACGCTTCGGCCATCACCGCCTTGTCGAATTTCGCTGCCTGCGCATAGGCCAGCGGCAATGCCTCCACCGTGGTTACCTTGGTCAGCCCCAACGTCGATCCTTCGTGCACGGGCTTCACAATCAGCGGCAGACCCAAGCGTTTTGCAATCGCGCTCCAGTCACTGTCGGCCTTGAGCATCACGAAATCCGGCGTCGACAAACCGTTGTGCAACCAGACGCGCTTGGTCATCGCCTTGTCCATCGCAATCGCGGAGGCCAGCACACCGGGACCGGTGTACGGAATGCCCAGCTGCTCGAGCGCACCCTGTAGCGTGCCATCTTCACCATAACGGCCATGCAAGGCGATGAAGACGCGATCAAATTTTTCTGCGGCGAGCTCGGCCAACGAGCGTTGGGCCGGATCGAAGGCATGCGCATCAATACCCTGCGATTGCAGCGCGTTCAGCACACCCGCACCGGACATGAGTGAAATTTCCCGCTCGGCAGAACGACCGCCGAACAAAACACCGACCTTGCCGAATTCCGTCTTTAACAGCGCGTTCATGACGCCACCTGTGCCGTCAGTTGTTGCAGTTGTGCGGGGACGTTCGCAATCGAACCCGCGCCCATGGTCATCACGATGTCGCCGTCATTCGCCATTTTCAGCAATGTGTCGGGCATGTCGGCAATATCTTCGACAAAGACCAGCTCGGTCTTGCCGACCACGCGCAGCGCATGCGCGAGCGAGCGACCATCGGCAGCAGGAATCGGCTGCTCGCCGGCCGGATAGACGTCGGCGAGCACCAGCACATCGACACTGGAAAGCACCTTGACGAAGTCTTCGAACAAATCGCGCGTACGCGTGTAGCGGTGCGGCTGAAACGCCAGCACCAGTCGCTGCCCGGGGAAGGCACCGCGCGCCGCTGCAATGGTGGCGGCGGTTTCGACCGGATGATGACCATAGTCATCAACCAGCGAGAAACTACCGCCTGAAGGCAGCGGCAGCTTGCCGTATTTGGTAAAGCGCCGGCCGACGCCGGTGAATTCCTGCAGCGCCTTCTGTATGTGGATATCGGCGACATCGAGCTCACGCGCAATCGCAATCGCTGCGCAGGCGTTCTGCACGTTGTGCATGCCGGGCTGATTCAGACGCACCGACAGTGGTGGGTAATCTTTTTGGACGACCGTGAATTCCATATGGCTGTTGACCGCGCGAGCATCGACAGCGCGCACATCGGCTTCCGGATGAAAGCCATAGGTCATCACCAGCTTGGAAATGAAGGGCATAATTTCGCGCACATTGGCGTCATCGATGCACAAGATGGCTACGCCATAAAACGGCAGACGCTGGGTGAATTCGATGAAGGCCTGTTTCAGTTTTGCGAAACTGTGATCGTAGGTCTCCATGTGATCCGCATCGATATTGGTGATGACTTCAATCACCGGCGACAGATTCAGGAATGATGCATCCGATTCATCGGCCTCAGCCACAATAAAATCACCTGCACCCAGTTTCGCATTCGTGCCCACACTGTTCAGACGACCGCCAATCACGAACGTGGGATCCAGTCCGCCTTCGGCCAGAATGCTGGCGACCAGACTGGTGGTGGTGGTCTTGCCATGCGTGCCAGCGATCGCAATACCGCGTTTGAGCCGCATCAGTTCGGCCAGCATCACCGCGCGCGGCACGATCGGTACATGACGCGCGCGGGCCGCGAGTACTTCCGGATTGGTCGGCTGCACGGCGGTAGATGTAACGATCGCATCTGCGCCTTCGACGTTCTCAGGTGAATGACCAATGCGTATGCAAGCGCCCAGCTCAGCCAGACGGCGGCTGGCCGCATTGCTGCTCAGATCGGAGCCGGATACGGTATAGCCGAGATTGAGTAGCACTTCAGCGATGCCGCTCATCCCGGACCCGCCTATGCCTACGAAATGAATATGTTTTACCTTGTGCTTCATACAAGCCGCTCCATACGCGCGTCCGTATTCGCCGGCGGCTTCGGCTTCGCCGCCAAGGGACAAGCGCAGCGTGACCACGCTGCTTGGCCCACGAAGTGAATGTGTTTGACTTTATGCTTCATGATCTTCCAAGCTCTTCCAACACGAGCGCAATCGCTTCATTCGCGTCACGCCGCCCCAGTGCATACGCGGCTTCGGCCATTTGCAGGCAGCGCTCGCGCGTGAGGGTCTGCAGCAATGAGGCCAGTGCCTCCGGTTTCAGCAGGGGCTGCGGCAGATGAATGCCGGCTTTGCCTTGTTCCATCCATTGCGCGTTATTGCGCTGATGCGACGTCGTTGACACCACCAGTGGTACCAGCACACTGGCGACACCGGCCGCACATAATTCCGTCACCGTAATGGCACCGGCACGACAAATCACCAAATCGGCAGCGGCATAACGCGCGGCCATGTCATCGATGAAATCCACCACCTCGGCATCGACACCGGCCTGCGCATAGCCGTCCTTCAGCGCCGCGATATTCGCGCGCCCTGACTGATGCACGATGCGTGGCCGCTGCTCCAGGGGTAGTCTTGCCAGGGCTGCGGGTAGCGTTTCATTCAAAACGCGCGCACCCAGACTACCGCCGATGATCAACACATTCAGTGCACCCAAGCGGGCGCGGTATCGCTCTGCCGGTATCGGCAGTTGGTTGATCTCGCGACGTACCGGGTTGCCGGTAACGAGTGCCTTGTGACCAGCAGTACCGGTGTCAGCGTCAAATCCAAACAAAACTTTTCGGGCAAACGGCAGCAAGGCTTTATTCGACATCAGCAATGCCGCATCAGCATTCATCAGCGCGAGCGGCTTGCCCGACAAGGCCGCCATCATCCCGCCCGGCACGGTCACATAACCACCCATGCCCAGCACCACATCGGGTGCGCGCGCACGAAGAATCGCTCTGCAGCGCAGAAAACCTGCCAACAGTTTGAAAACACCCGTCACGGTATGCATCAGCCCTTTGCCACGCAGACCGCTGAAATCAATCGCATCAAACGCAAGTCCATGTTTGGGTACGATCTCCGCTTCCATGCCGCGCTGCGTGCCCAACCATGACACCTGCCAACCGCGCGCGCGCATCGTCTCGGCAATCGCGAGGCCGGGGAAAATATGCCCACCAGTGCCTGCCGCCATGACCATGAGGTGTTTCATGTGCGGCCTCCGCGCATGAGAATTCGATTCTCGTAGTCGATGCGTAACAGAATCGCGATACCGATACAGTTGGTGACGATGCCGGATCCGCCGAAGCTCATCAGTGGCAATGTCAGTCCTTTGGTCGGGAGCAAACCGAGGTTGACACCCATATTGATGAAGGCCTGTACACCGATCCAGATGCCGATGCCTTTGGCGACGAGTCCGGCGAAAAATTTTTCAGTGGCGATGGCCTGTCGACCGATATCAAATGCACGGCGCACGATGAAGTAGAACAGGAAGGTCACCAGCAAAACGCCGATTAGTCCGAGTTCTTCGCCGATCACGGCCATCAGGAAGTCGGTATGCGCCTCAGGTAAGTAATGCAGTTTTTCGACACTACCGCCTAAACCAACGCCAAACAATTCACCGCGCCCGAAAGCAATCAGTGAGTGCGACAGTTGATAGGCCTTGCCGAGCACGTTACCGTCTGCCCAAGGATCAAGATAGGCGGTGAGCCGCTCGCGACGCCATGGCGAAAACAGAATGATGAGGCTGAACACCGAGGCCAGCACGCCGGCAATACCGCCGAACCAGACGATGTTGAAGCCACCCAAAAACAAAATGCCCATCGCAATGCAGACCACAACACCTGCCGCGCCGAGGTCGGGTTGCAGCATCAGCAAACCACCGGCGAGCCCAACCGCACCGGCCATCGGCAGGAAGCCCTTGGTCAGTTTGTGCATGTACTGCTGCTTGCGCACAGTGAAGTCGGCGGCGTAGATCACCATCATCAGCTTGAGAATTTCGGATGGTTGCAGCCGGATCGGGCCGATGCTGATCCAGCGACGTGCGCCGCCGGCGTCCTTGCTCAGGCCCGGTATCAGTACGACGATCATCAGGAACATCGCACCGATAAAAAAGTAAGGCGCATATTTTTCCCATTGCTCGATGCGTGTGCGGAAAGCCAGCAAACCCACGAACAGTCCGATGCCAATATAGGCAGCCTGACGCAGCAGAAAGTAGTGACTGGATGCGTCTTTGTATTTTTTTGTTTCGCTCAGATTGATCGAGGCGGAATACACCATCACCAGACCGATCAGCAGCAAGAGCAGCGTGACCCAAACCAGTGCCTGATCGTACTCGAGCATGCTCGAGCGCTGCCCCAGCTTCAGCTCGCTGTTCTGCTCGCGATCACCGAAAAAAGGCAGCGTCAGTTTCATGCAAGAACCTCGCCCCGGCTGGCGGCCAGTTCATGCACGGCGTCTGCAAACACCTGCGCGCGATGCGCATAATCTTTGAACATGTCGAAGCTCGCGCACGCAGGCGACAGCAAGACCACATCGCCTTCGTTGGCCATCTCTGCGGCACGCTGCACCGCTTGTTCGAGTGTCCAGCAATCGGTGAGCGTGACACCGGTGTCACTCAATGCCTCACGAATCGCCGGCCCGTCTCGGCCGATCAGCATCACCGCACGCGCATGACGTTTCACGGCGGATGCGAGCGGTGCGAAATCCTGCCCTTTGCCATCACCACCGGCAATCAGAATCAGACGCGCACGCTGGCTGCCGTCACCGCCACCCAAACCTTCAATGGCCGCGACGGCAGCGCCCACGTTGGTGCCTTTGCTGTCATCGACATAGTCAACGCCGGCGACGGTGGCGATCAGCTCCACGCGATGCGGCTCGCCCTGATACTGACGCGCTGCATGCAGCAACGGTGCGAGCGACAAGCCGATCGCCCGGCACAGCGCGATTGCGGCCAGTACATTGGTGGCATTGTGCTGACCCCGAATCTTCAGGGCATCGACAGGCATCAGCCGGTTCATGAACACTTCGGTTTCGACCACTGCCTTGCCGCGTTTTTTCTTTTCGCCTTCTTCGCTACCGACCGCCAGCATCAGCCACTCCATGCCGTGTTC
Source organism: Burkholderiaceae bacterium (assembly GCA_044353075.1). Taxonomy (GTDB): domain Bacteria; phylum Pseudomonadota; class Gammaproteobacteria; order Burkholderiales; family Burkholderiaceae_D; genus Pernthalerella. The sequence goes on along the minus strand of JBILCO010000005.1, from coordinate 15,982 downwards.
GGTCGATAAGCCCAGGCAGTCTGCTTCAGTTGGCAAATCCGTACCGAAACTCACGCAGTGCGCCAGCACGCTGTGCATTTTCATGCTGCGGGTATCATTGCGATTCAGTACGCGCACCGTTTCAGGACCGAAGATGCGGGCTTTCGCATCCGCATAGGCATCCATATCGCCATGCCAGTCGAGATGATCCTGCGTGATATTGAGCACCGTCGCTGCATCAGCATTCAGACTGAAGGTGGTCACCAATTGGAAGCTGGATAATTCAAGCACCCAGCACTGCGGCAGCTCATCATTCGCGATCGCATCGCGCAGCACATCCAGCGCAGCGGGGCTGATGTTGCCGGCGACTTTGACGGACAGACCGGCTGCATGACATAACTGACCGGTGAGACTGGTGACCGTGGTTTTGCCGTTGGTGCCGGTAATGGCGATGATCTTCGGCTGGTAATCCCGCTCGACTTTGAGTGCGGCGAGCGCTTGTGCAAAGAGTTCGATTTCACCCCAGACCGGTATATTGTTTTCCTGCGCAGCGGGCAAGATCGCGGCGAGTTCACGCTGAGGTGCCAGTCCCGGACTGACCGCCACCAGATCCACGCCATCGAGCAGCGACGCGCTGAATTCACCACTGATGAATTCCGCCTGCGGCTGTGCCGCTTTCAAAACAGACAAACGCTCTGGACCCGGACGGGTATCGGCAACGCGCACGCGCGCGCCCGCCTGTACCAACCAGAGCGCCATGGCGAGGCCCGATTCACCGAGCCCGAGGACCAATACCTGTTTGTTCTGATAATCCATATCGCCTTATCGCAATTTCAGGGTCGAGAGTCCGACCAGCACCAGCATCATCGTGATGATCCAGAAACGCACAACGACCTGCGTTTCCTTCCAGCCTTTTTGTTCAAAGTGGTGATGCAGCGGCGCCATCAGCAAAACGCGCTTGCCGACCCCGGTGCGCATCTTGGTGTATTTGAAGTACGCGACCTGCAGCATCACCGACAAAGTTTCGACGACAAACACGCCGCCCATAATGAACAGCACAATTTCCTGACGAACGATGACGGCAATCGTGCCGAGCGCACCGCCCAGTGCCAAGGCGCCGACATCACCCATGAAGACTTGCGCGGGATACGCGTTAAACCACAGGAAGGCCAGACCGGCACCGGCCATCGCACCACAGAAAATCAGCAACTCACCGGCACCGGGGATATGTGGGATCAGCAAATACTTCGAGTACGTTGCACTACCGGTCAGATAAGCAAACAAGCCGAGTCCGGTACCCACCATCACGGTGGGCATGATGGCCAGACCATCCAGGCCATCGGTGAGGTTGACTGCATTGCTGGTACCGACGATTACGAAATAAGTGAGCGCAATAAAACCCCAGACACCGAGCGGATAAGTGATGGTTTTGAAGAACGGCACAATCAAATCGGTCTTGGGTGGCAATTCCATCGCAAAGCCGGATTGCACCCACTCGGTGAACAAGGCCCAGACTTTCATATTGGTCGGTCCCGAGACCGAGAAGGCCAGATAGAACGCAGCGAGCAGACCAATGACCGACTGCCAAAGATATTTCTCGCGCGAGGCCATGCCGTTCGGATCTTTGTAGACTACCTTGCGGTAATCGTCGACCCAGCCGATCACACCAAAACCGAGGGTGACAATCAGTACCGGCCAGATGAAGCGATTGCTCAGGTCGCCCCATAACAGCGTGGAGACGGCAATACCGATCAGGATCAGCGCACCGCCCATCGTGGGCGTACCGGATTTAATCAGATGGGTTTGCGGACCGTCAGTGCGCACGGCCTGACCGACCTTGAGCGTGGTCAGCATGCGAATGACCGCAGGGCCGGCGATCAGACCGATCAGCAAGGCGGTGAGTGTCGCAAACACCGCGCGAAAGGTGATGAAGTTGAAGACCCGCAGTGCGCCGATCTGATCCTGAAAATGTTGGGCGAGCCAGAGCAGCATGTCAGTGGACTCCCAAATTCTGGCCGGTCAGATGACTGACCACGCGTTCCATGTGCATGAAACGCGAGCCCTTGACCAGTATGCTGGCGGCGGCGGGTGCGCCAGTGATCTCTGCGGTGAGTTTGTCCATGTCGTCAAAATGCACGGCACCGCGACCGAACGCGCGAGCCGCGTGACGTGCCAGGGTGCCTAGAGTAAACAGGTGATCGATCTGATGCGATTGCGCATACGCACCGATCTCTTCGTGAAACGCTATGCCTTCGCTGCCGACTTCACCCATGTCGCCCAGCACCAGGGTGCGTGGCGCGGGTGCGGCGGCAAGCACATCGATGGCAGCGCGCACAGAGTCGGGGTTGGCGTTGTACGTGTCATCAATGACCAATGCGCCATTGGATGCGGTCTTGCGCTGCAATCGGCCCGCGACCGGCGCAAAGGCTTCGAGGCCGCGCACGATACTGTCCGTATCAATACCCACAGCGATGGCAGCGGCGCAAGCGGCCAGCGCATTGCGTACGTTATGCACGCCGGCGGCGGACAACTGCACGCTGAATTGCGCGTTTGGTGTACTGATGGTGATCTGGCTACCGAAATCGCCGGCCTGCCATTGCGCGTGGATATCACACGATGAAGACAAACCGAAGCTGTGCACCTTGCGCTGACCCGCATAGCCTTGCCAAAGCGGTGTGTAGTCGTCATCGCCGGGAAAAATCGCGCAAGCCGCAGTGGTCAGCGAGCGAATGACTGCGCCATTTTCTTCTGCCACCGCTGCGACGCTGGCCATGAATTCCTGATGCTCGCGCTGGGCGTTATTGACCAGACCGACGCTGGGCTCAGCGATTTCGGCCAGCCGCGCGATTTCACCGGAATGATTCATGCCCATTTCGATCACGGCGGCGCGATGACGAGCTTCGAGACGAAACAGCGTCAGCGGCACACCGATCTCATTATTCAGATTGCCACGCGTGGACAGATAATTATCTCGCCCATAAGCGGCAGCAAAAATCGAGGCAATCATTTCCTTCACCGTTGTTTTGCCATTACTGCCGGTGACACCCACTACCGGTATCGCAAATCGCCGACGCCAGACTTGCGCGATCTGTCCCAGCGCATAGCGGGTATCCGGCACGATGAGCGCGGGCAGCGAAAAATTCTCAGGCACATGTTCGGCCACCACGGCGGCTGCACCACGAGCGGCCGCATCCTCCAGAAAATCGTGGGCATCGAAACGCTCACCGCGCAAGGCAACAAACAGATTGCCGACTGCGACCGTCTGACTATTCGTCGATACGTCCGTAAAATCCGCCGGCGCGGTCATGCGGGCACCGGTAATGGAAGGCAGCAGATCAGTCAGCGTTGCCTGCATCAGTGGCCTCCATTGCGTGTAGCGCGCGTGGCGAGAGCCAGCGCCGCATGATCGGCATCGCGAAAGGCCAGGCGACGACCTTTGATTTCCTGATAGTCCTCGTGGCCTTTACCGGCGATCAGTACCACATCATTTTTTCTGGCATGACGAATGCCGTGCAAGATCGCGCTGGCACGATCTTCAATGACCTGCAACTTTGTTACGGCTGCATTTTCGCCTGCATTTCCGGCCGAATCAGCGCCGCTCATGATCTGCGCAATGATGGCAGCAGGCTCTTCGCTGCGCGGGTTGTCGCTGGTGACGATGATGTGATCCGCCAGCAATGCCGCAGCGCCCATCGATGCGCGCTTGCCCGCATCACGATCGCCGCCGCAACCAAACACACACCACAATTCACCCTGCCGCGCCTGTGCCACCGGGCGCAGCGTCTGCAAGGCTTGTTCAAGCGCATCCGGTGTGTGCGCATAATCAATCACCGCCAGCGGTGCATCAACGCCGCCCAGCTGTTGCATACGACCCGGTACGGCGACCAGTGACTCGAGTGCGGACACAACGGTCTGCCATGCCATACCCTGACTGATCATGACGGCAGCAATGGCCAGCACATTACTGACATTGAAGCGACCGATCAGCTGGGTGCGGACAGTACCGTGCGTCGCCGGCGAATGCATCATGAAGCTGGTGCCTTGCTGACCCACGCGTATGTCGGTGGCGCTCAGCAGCGCGACGCCCTGCGGTACGGTGGGTAATTGGTCGGGTTCGATGCTGTAGCCCGTGACCATCACTTTGGGATGATGGGTGCGCAGATGCGCCAGCAGCCGCTGTCCCATCGCATCATCGAGATTGATCACTGCGTGCTTCAGACCGGGCCAGTCGAACAGCCGGACTTTTGCGGCCTCGTAGGCTTCCATCGTGCCGTGGAAATCCAGGTGATCACGACTGAAGTTGGTGAACACTGCGACATCGACATGCAGCTCATGCAGGCGTCGCTGCACCAAACCGATAGAAGAGGCTTCGATGGCCAGCGCGAGCGCACCCTGTTTTTTCTGTTCAGCCAGTTCGCGATGCAGTTGCACGGCATCTGGCGTGGTGAAACCGGTGGGTTGAAACAAGCCACTCGCACCATTGCGCCACAAACCGATACCGAGCGTGCCAATGACAGCCGTCGGCAAACGCTGCATCGACAACGCCTGACCCAACCACTGACTACACGATGTTTTGCCATTGGTGCCCGTGACAGCGACAGACAACATATCGCGATCAGGCTGGCCATACCAGTCATGCGCAATGCGGCCGGCAACCTGCGCCAGATCATGCACCGGCAAATGAGGCAGGGACAGATGGTCATCCCACTGGAAATCATCGCCATCGTCGAACAGCACGGCGCGCGCGCCAGCCTCGATGGCTTGCTGAATATAGTGGCGACCATCGCCGGATTCACCAGGGCAGGCAATGAACACATCACCGGCGCGCACGCGACGCGAATCCAGCGTGAGCTGGGCACCGGGTGCTGCATCACGCAACCACTGGCGGATATCGGCGGTGGTCATCATCGCGGTGGCCATCACATACTCTCCGCCACCGGCACAGCCGGCATGATGACATTGGCGACCGATGTATCGGGCGAGACATTCAGCGAACGCAGTGTGCTCGAAGCGACGCTGGCAAACACGGGCGCGGCCACCTGACCGCCGAAATGCTTGCCGGCGCCGGGCTCATCGACCATGACGGCAATGATGATGCGCGGGTTCGATGCCGGCGCCAAACCCACGAACGATGCCACGTATTTGTTCACGTAGCGGCCGCCTTCGACCTTGTGCGCCGTACCCGTTTTGCCAGCGACACGATAGCCGCGTACCTGCGCATGCGGTGCGGTGCCACCGGGGCCGATCACGCGCTCCATCATTTCGCGCATTTGTATCGCGGTTTTTTCGGAAATCACGCGCTGCGCCTGTGGCGGCTGCGTGACTTTCTGAAACGAGAGCGGAATCATTTCGCCATCGCGCGCAAAAACCATATAAGAACGCGCCACCTGAATCAGCGACACCGAGATGCCATGACCGTAGCTCATGGTGGCCTGTTCGACTGGCTGCCAGGTCTTGTAGGGCTTGAGCCGACCCGCCACTGCGCCGGGAAAGAAAGACCGTGGCAAGGCCTGGCCATAGCCGACGGCGGTAAACATGTCCCACATCTGACGCGGCTGAAGTTTTTGTGCGACACGAATGGTGCCTACATTCGATGACTGCTGAATAATCTCCGACACGCTCATGGTGGACGCATGACCGTGCGAGTCACCGATCAACCGGCTGCCGAAGGCCAGTTTTTTCGGTGTATCCAGAACGGTATCCGGCGTAATCAGCCCCTTGTCCATCGCCAGCGCGATGGTGAATGGCTTCAGCGTGGAGCCCGGCTCATACATATCAGTGAAGACGCGGTTGCGAACATGATTGATGTTGCGGCCTTCACGCGTATTCGGATTAAAGGTAGGCATGTTGGCCAGTGCCAGCACTTCTCCGGTCTGCACGTCCAGCACCACGATGGCGCCTGCCTTGGCTTTATTCTCCTCAACGGCCTGCTTCAACTGCGTATAGGCGATGTACTGAATCTTGCTGTCAATGGACAGGGTGAGATCGCGACCATCCTGCGGTTCGCGGATGTACTCAATATCCTCGATCACGCGCCCTTTGCCATCACGGATCACACGGCGGCTGCCGGTTCGACCGCCCAGATGATTTTGGTGCGAAAACTCCATGCCTTCCAGACCCGCGTCCTCCACACTGGTGAAGCCGAGAATGTGCGCGGCAATCGGGCCTGACGGGTAATGACGCTTGTATTCCTTGCGCGAGTAAATGCCAGGGATATCGAGGGCCAGAATCTGATCGGCCACGTCCGGCTCGACCTGACGCTTGACGTAAACAAAATTACTGCTTGATTCGAGTTTTTTCTTCAGTTCGGGCACGCCCATCTCGAGCAAAAGCGCGAGTTTTTTCAGTTTTTCGGTAGAGATCTCGACATCATCAGGAATCGCCCAAATGCCTTTAGCCGGCAAGGATGTCGCCATCACTTCACCATTCCGATCAAAGATTTTCCCGCGGACCGCAGGCAACTCGAGCGTCCGCGCATAACGCGATTCACCTTTTTTCTGCAAAAAATCCGTGGTCATTGCCTGCAGCCAGAACGCACGAACGCCGAGACCGACAAAGGCTGCAAACAGCAGGAAGAGCACCACGCGCGAACGCCAGGCAGGCAACTGCACTGCCAGTATCGGACTGGGTGAAAACGGCGCACCGCGCGCTGCGGCTTTGCGGCTGGGTGCGCGCATCAGCGACTCTCCACCGTGATATAGCGCGTGCGCTCGGCTGTGGGCACACTCATGCCCATGGACTTTGCCATAGCGTCAATGCGCGCGTGTTTGGCCAGATTCGATTGTTCGAGCTGCAGCTGCGACCACTCGGTTTCAAGCTCGCGCTGACGCAACTGCGCCCGCTCAAGTTCAATGAAGAGCCGACGCGCCTGATGCTGCGAGTTGACCAGCAGCAGCGAACACAGCACCAGCAGTGCCAGCATGGGAATAAGGGAACGCTGATTCATGCAGCCACCTCGGGCAGTCGCATCGCACAGCGCATGACCGCAGAGCGTGCGCGCGGATTAGCGGCGATTTCAGCGTCGGAAGGTTTGGTGCGGGCCAGCAGCTTCATGACCGGTTGCGGCAGATCGGCGGCACGAATGGGCAGCCGACGGTCAGGCTGCGGCACGCTGGCTTTGGAAGCCATGAACCGCTTGACGATGCGATCTTCAAGCGAATGAAAACTGATCACCACCAATCTCCCGTACGGCGCGAGTAAGCCGTATGCCTGCGTCAAACCTGCTTCAAGTTCTTCAAGTTCTTTATTGATGAAAATCCGTACAGCCTGAAAAGTCCTTGTGGCCGGATCCTTGCCTTTTTCGCGGGTTTTGACGGCACCAGCCACGAGCGCGGCAAGTTGTCCTGTGCTGGTGATGGGCTCGACTGCCCGGCGAGCAACAATCGCCTTTGCAATCTGAAAAGCAAACCGTTCTTCCCCATAGTTGCGAATCACTTTCTCGAGGTTGTCTTGTGTTTCCGTCGCCAGCCACTCCGCTGCCGGCATGCCACGCGTGGTATCCATGCGCATATCCAGCGGCCCATCCGCGCGGAAACTGAATCCGCGCTCTGCCTGATCAACCTGCGGTGACGACAGCCCCAGATCCATCAGCACACCATCCACCTGCTTCACGCCGCGTGAAGACAGCGCCGCTTCCATCGTCGCGAAACTGTCGTGCACGATGGAAAAGCGCCTGTCTTCAGCGGCCAACTGTTCAGCCACAGCGACTGCCTGCGTATCCTTGTCGAAAGCGAACAAGCGTCCCTGCGCCGACAATTGGCCCACTATTTTTTTGCTGTGCCCGCCACGGCCAAAGGTGCCGTCAACGAAAATCCCGTCGCGTCGCGCATCACGAATCTCGAGTGCGTCGATTGCCTCATCCAGCAGCACAGTGCGGTGCGTGTACTCGGGCACCGTGAGGTCGTTCATCTGTGGCCGTCAGAAAGAAAAATTGTTCAATACATCGGGCATGCCGGCGGCAATGGCCTGCGACTCGCTCTCATCGAGCTTGGCGGCATCCCAGACTTCAAAATGACTGCCCATGCCCAGCAACATCACCTCGCGCGTCATGCCCACGGCCGCGCGCAGCTCCGGCGAAATCAGAATGCGGCCCGCGCTGTCCATTTCCACGTCGCTGGCATTGCCCAGAAAAATGCGCTGCCATGCCCGCGCCGACATCGGCCAGGCGGCAATCTGCTCACGGTGGATTTCCCAGACAGGACGCGGGAATAACAAGAGACAACCATGCGGGTGTTTGGTCAGCGTGACGCGACCTTCGCTCTGTAGCGACAGGGCGTCACGATGCCGGGCCGGAATCGACATCCGTCCCTTTGCATCCATGCTCAATGCGGACGCTCCCTGATACACCTCGCCTGCCTCCTTGATCGCTAAAAAATTCCGAACACCCGTGATGCCTGTTTGCTGGAAAAAGAGAAACTTTTTCCCCCACAAAAAGACACTTTTTCACACTGGCGCCCACTTTAGAGGATCGCGAATTGTCGGTCAAGGAATATCCCACACCGAAAGTGAGATTTTTTTCAATAAAGTCAAGGACTTAGCGCAATTACTTGAGATTGGGCTGAAGAAGAATAGCGTAGAGAAATGAAGGACTTAGATGCACAAGTGAAAGTAGAACCTGAGTAATACACATGTGTTTATGCGAGCGCTGCTTCTTGTCCAGATGCGACAACGGTCGGAGCGTCTGAAGGAACCCGTACTGGCAACAAGGTACCAACGGATGCATTGACGATCGGCATCATGCCGAAAACCAATACCTCCCCAACCTGACCCGAACGAAGGAACTCACCCATGAAACGAAGTGCATCAGATGCTGGCCTGCCGCCAGCCCCGCGGCAGTTACAGATACCCGCGATACCGATCTTCAACCCTCCAGCGATTCAGCCGCCTCCGACACCCGCACCCCCGCCTCCGACGATGGGAACGGTCCAGCGGTCTCCCATCGCTATTTGGCCTCAACCGAGCGCAGCGTTCTTCACAGTCCAGGCGAACCACGCCTACCCGCCCGGATATCGCGGTCTGCCCCCCATACAGGTGCCGACATTCCACGGTGTGGGGCTCGCCAGCGTGCCTGCGAGCGGCAATTCGTCATCAAAACCATTATCAGGGTCATCTGGACGGTACACACAAAGTGAGCTGGCGGGGAAAACTGAACTGACAGTCAAACTAGCCACAGCAGCCGATCTGAGCGAACTTGCCGACACGCTAAGCCGCCCCACCACGGTGACCAAAATCACCGTCGTTACCTGGTCCCCAAAGGAATTGAGAGATATATTTGATGCCATTCGCACGAGTCTGTCCGCTTTTGATTTGGAGGTTTGTTATAAAGGACCGATGCCTGAGCCACAGGTGCTAAATAGCGTGTTCTCAGCTCTTCAGGAGCGGCAAGCTCCCATCAAATCGTTCCGATGGGTCAGCAATCAATCGGGTTCGAAACTCCCCCGAATTGATCAGTTCGTTATCGAAGCGCTGCTCACATCACAACTTCTTGAGCGGATACATTTTTCAGGCCCGCGAGGTCCTTATGCAGCCTTCGTCAGTGTCAGTCAGGCCGAGCAGTTGGCGCTTTGTGTGGCAAAACACCAATCGCTCAGGTCTCTCTCTTTGAAGCGGATCGCTGGCATAGAATTCTTCGACGCCATTTTGAAAGGTGTCGCGAACAGCAAGACCATTGAAAAAATGGATTTTTATCAAATAAATCTGACACCACATCAAACGGCACTCGAATTAGCAGTGACCAGTAACAAGCAATTACGCTCGATATCGATAAATGACTGTCCACTCGAATTTGGTTCGATGAGCCAGATGCTCAGGTGTATGCAAAGTCATCCTGCATTGGAATCGCTTGATTTTAGGAAAGCGCAAATCTCTCCAGAGGAATTGGGGGAAATCGGCGCGCCCATCGGAGAATTATTATTGATGAGTTCACAGATCAAAAACCTCCACTTTCGGTGCACACTGTCGCAGGCTAATATTGCAGCCCTAACACTCGGACTTGATGCGAATACCAGTCTTGCGCTTTTGGGTATGGAGGTACTTGAAGATGTCGCCACATCTGCGACTGATCGTCCGGGAACCGATGCTCATACCGATATTGAAAACATGTTTCAATCAAACAAAGGGGTGCGAGAAATTGTCATTCGACTACCCACATCCGAAATTGGCACAGACAACAGCGTATTGAAAGGTATAGCAAAGAGCTCCTCGCTCGAATCATTAACCATCGAAAACCTTGCCGACATAAAACAAGTCAAAAGTTTACTGGCAGATAATCCGCGAATCAAACATCTGAAATTAAAAATGCGTGAAATTGACAGCCTAGAGCGAGATTCTTTTATACGAAGTGTGCATCAGCTAGCCGATGAGCTGCGCGACAATGTAAATCTTTTGAGCTTCAGTATCACTTTCGATCCCAAATGGGATCAGCAAGCAGTACTCAGAGGTTGGTTTGGCAATCTGAAGGAGGCCTTTTCCAAAATCGACGATGTCACGACCCGCAATCGAATGCTAAGCATGTCAAGTGTCGCTGGTGCCGTAATGTCCCGAAGGCAAGACTTGCTTAGTAATGCGCAGGGAGCTTTGCCCGCCCTACCAGCGGAACTCAACCAGCTGTTATTCGAAACGACAATGAACTACCTTTCGCCAAGTGACGCAAAGAAAGTTTACAACACCGTCTTGCCCTTCACGCCTCCGCCAGGAAATCAGTAAAGTGAAGCAGACCGATAGGCCGGATTCTGTTGCACCGCCCTTGCGGGCGGTGTGACAGTCATTCCTCTAGGCCCCAAATTGCTCGGGGGCTCAAGCTCTCTACCCGCACGCTCAGCGAGCAGCTTCATCGCGTGCCTATTTGAGATTGCTCCGGGTGGAGGTTACCGCGTTTCACCCTTTGGGACGCAAACGAGTGACTTTCGCCACTCGCCGGTCCCAAAGACTCGTCTCTGTGGCCCTATTCCGCGCCTCACGGCGGACGGTCGTTAGCCGTCACCCTGCTCTATGGAGTCCGGACCTTCCTCCCGCGCATTGCTGCGCCAGCGACTGTCTGGTCTGCTTCACGCACGCATTGTAATCCGTGGATGGGAGTATGGGCTAACTATGGGGGTGGCCATTAGCCCGACAGCAGGCCGGTCAGCGAAAGACCGGCTTGCGTTTCTCAAGAAATGCCGAGAATGCTTCTTTCGCATCCGGCCCTTGCAGCAGTCGCATGAAATGTTGCAGTTCTTCCTGCATCGCGGCATCGACGCCTGCGGTGAAGTCTTTTTTCATGAGCCGTTTGGTAATGCGCAGGGATTCCGCAGGCAGTGCGACCAATTTCGCCGCTTGTGCTGCTACGAATGAGGGCAAGTCATCGGCTGGCATTACCTTGCTGACCAGGCCCATTTGTGCCGCCTCATCTGCCGTGAAGGCTTCACCGAGCAATAATTTTTCGGCGGCACGCTGATAGCCCGCCAGTCGGGGAAACAGACAACTCGATGCAAACTCGGGACACAGACCCAGTTGAGTGAAGGGCATCGCGAAACGTGCGTTCTCGGCGGCATACACCAGATCGCAATGCATGAGCAGGGTCGTACCAATACCGATTGCCATACCGCTGACTGAAGCGATGACGGGCTTTTCTGCATCACGCAGTGCGTTCATGAACAGGGTGACGTGCGAATCACCGGGTTGCGGTGGATATTTCAGAAATTCTTCGACATCGTTACCGGCGGTGAAGATGCCGCCCTCACCTGTGATAACGATAGCGCGTACGGTCTTGTCGTTTGCCGCGGTTGTCAGCCCGTCAGCCAGCGATTGGTACATCGCGCGGGTGATGGCATTTTTTTTGTCGGGGCGATCAAAGGCGAGTGTGGCAACGCCATCGGTGACATGAAATTGGATAGACATTTTTTTCTTTGTTTATTTTATGAATTTGCCGCAATGGTGATTGGCACTTCAATAGCACCATAGTATTTTTCAAAGTCAGCGGGTGCGCAACGAAAGACACCCAACGACTACATACGCTCAAAAATCCCTGCCGCACCCATGCCAGCACCGACGCACATCGTCACCATACCGTATTTCAGTTGACGGCGACGTAGTCCGTGAATGACGGTGGCTGCACGTATCGCGCCAGTGGCTCCCAGCGGATGGCCGAGCGCAATCGCACCACCCAGCGGATTGGTCTTTGCCGGATCGAGTCCCAGATCCCGATGCACGGCGAGCGCTTGCGCCGCAAAGGCTTCGTTGAGCTCTATCCAATCCATCTGATTCAGCGTGAGCCCGGCCAAGCGCAGCGCTAAGGGTATCGCTTCTTTGGGGCCGATACCCATGATCTCTGGTGGGACGCCTTTGACTGCAAAAGACACAAAGCGCGCCAGCGGCTGCAAATTAAATTGCTTGAGTATTTTTTCACTGACCAGAATCAACGCGCCGGCACCGTCCGACGTTTGCGAGCTATTGCCTGCGGTGACGGTACCTTTCATTGCAAACACGGGCTTGAGTTTGGCTAGCACTTCCAGACTGGTATCAGCGCGCGCGCCTTCATCTTGCGACACTGTCTTGGTGATTGTTTTTATCTGATTGCTATCCAGATCAGGAAATTTTTCCATGACCTCAACAGGCGTGATTTCATCGGCACACTCGCCACTTTGCTGTGCAGCGATGGCACGACGATGCGATTCAAGTGCGAAGGCATCCTGATCGTCTCGACTGATCTTCCATTGCTGCGCAACCTTTTCTGCCGTGAGACCCATGCCATAAGCCATGCCGATGTTGTCGTATTTGAAGATACCCATGTTCATCGATGGATGGTGTCCGGGCATGGGAATCATGGACATCGATTCAACGCCGCCGGCGATCATCACATCGGCTTCACCGGTGCGTATGCGATCAGCTGCCATCGCAATGGCCGTGATGCCAGAGGCGCAGTAACGGTTGACGGTGACCCCAGCAACTGTTTTGGGCAAACCTGCCAGCAGCACGGCCATACGTGCGAGATTTAAGCCCTGTTCAGCTTCGGGGAATGCGCATCCGATGATGGCGTCTTCAATGGTGGCTGGGTCGAGGTTGGGTACTTGCGCAAGCGCCGCACGTATCGCGTGCACTAGCAGATCGTCGGGACGTACATGTCGAAAGACACCGCGCGGTGCTTTGCCGATGGGGGTGCGGGTGGCGGCGACGATGTAGGCTTCTTGCAGTTGTTTGCTCATGGTGGTGCACCCCTCGTATTTGATGACTTAGCATCGGGCGATGAATCGATACTGACTGCTTCTGTTCCGTCCGGGCAAATAGACCCAGGTCTGCACCTAGTACCATTCAGTTCATGGTTTAAGCTTTTTGTGTACAACGAAAGACGCTGGATCCCGGCGGAGGGTGAGGCGGGGAATTGGCAACGCATGCGTTGCGCCTGCCGAGGCGGCTGGGCTTGCAAACCTAGCCGTGGCTCGAAGGGGGATCCAGCGTCTTAATTCCTCACCGGCTTCCCCGTCTGCAGCATCCCCATAATCCGCGCCTGCGTTTTCGGATGCGCCAGCAGCGACATGAATGCCGCACGTTCCTTGTCCAGCAACCACTGCTCACTGACCCGACTACCCGGCTCGATATCACCACCGCACACCACATCAGCGATCAACGTCGCGATGTGCTCATCATGAGCGGAAATGAAATCACCTTCACGCATATTGACCAGTTGCGCGCGTATGGTGGCAATGCCATAGCGGCCGGTCACGGAGATGAGCATGGGCAGCGGCGGGCGATACGCCGTATCTGCCAGTGCGAGCGCCTGCGTGATCGCCACATGCAATAGTTCATGCGCATGCAGGACGATCACATCATCGTTTTGCAGATAGCCCATGCGACGCGCCTCGTGTGCAGATTTGGCGACCGCCGCAGTGGCAGCTTGCGTGAAACGGTCTTTAAGGAACGGGAAGATGTCATGGCCTTTCGCTTCCTGTGCAGCGCGCAGCGCGATTTCTTTCAGGCCGCCGCCCGCTGGCAGCAAACCAACACCCACCTCTACCAATCCCGCATACGATTCCAGCAAAGCCACACGTCGGCTTGCATGCAGCATCAGTTCGCAGCCTCCACCGAGTGCGAGACCGCCCACAGCCGCGACCACCGGCACGCTGGCATATTTGATGCGCATCATTGCGCGCTGAAAATTCGCTACCACCGGCTCGATAGCCTTCACACCACCCGTCATAAATACGGGCAGCATCGCCTGCAAATCTGCACCCGCTGAAAACGCACCACCTTCGGCGACATCGGTTTGCCAGATCACGAGTGCCCGATAATTTTTCTCGGCTTCAGACACAGCACGTTCAATACCGGCGATCACCTCCGGCCCCATCACATGCAGCTTGGTTTTGAAGGACAGAATCAGCACGTCCTCATCCAGTTGCCAGAGCCGGACTGAAGCATCTTCATGCACGGTAGTGCCAGCAGTGGCAGCACCGGCGTGATCATCACCGACTAACTGCGCGCGGAATCGCTGCCGCGCATAGACAGGCAAATGCGAACGCGGCACGTAATCCTGCTTTGAGGCTGACCAGGACCCCTCGGGTCGATGCACGCCCTCACGTCCGTCAAACACCCAGTCGGGCAGCGGCGCTGATGACAGCGCCTTGCCGGCATCAATATCTTCCTTGACCCAATGCGCAATCTGCTGCCAGCCCGCTGCCTGCCAGAGCTCGAACGGCCCTTGTTGCCAGCCGAAGCCCCAGCGCAAGGCAAAGTCGATATCGCGCGCATTGTCGGCAATGCTGTGCAAATGCACGGCGATGTAATGAAAAATATCGCGCAGGATCGCCCACAGAAATTTGGCTTGCGGATGCGTTGCATCATGCAAGGCTTTGATGCGCTTGGCCGGATCTTTTTCTTTGAGCATGCGAACGATCAGATCATCGGCCTTCGCGCCCGAGGGCACATAGGTGTGGTTGACCGCATCCAGTCGCAAAATATCTTTGCCTGTTTTTTTGTAAAAACCAGCGCCGGATTTCTGACCGAGATGACCATCGTCCATCAGTCGCTGCAGCACCGCCGGTGTCTGATACAGAGGATGAAAGGGATCCTCCGGCAACGCATCCCGCAAAGTATGAATCACATGGCCTAGCGTATCGAGACCCACCACATCGGCTGTGCGGAAGGTACCGGATTTGGCGCGGCCCAGCCGGGCACCGGTGAGGTCGTCTACAAGATCATAGGAAAGACCGAAGGTTTCGGCTTCCCGCATCGTCGCCAGCATGCCGAAGATGCCGACGCGATTGGCAATGAAGTTGGGGGTATCAATGGCCCGCACCACGCCTTTGCCCAACGTAGTGGTGAGAAAAGACTCCAGCTGATCGAGAATGTCATGCTGCGTAGTCGGCGTGGGAATCAGTTCGGCCAGATGCATGTAGCGCGGCGGATTGAAAAAATGCACGCCACAAAAGCGATGCTGCAGTGATTCATCCAGCAACGATGATAAGTCGGTAATCGACAGTCCTGAGGTATTGCTCGCAAAAATGGCGTGAGCCGGAACATGGGCCGCAATTTTCTGATACAGCGCATGCTTCCAGTCCATGCGCTCGGCGATGGCTTCGATCAGCAAATCGACGTCGGCCAGCCGATGCAGATCATCATCAAAATTGGCAACTTCGACAAGCGATGCCTGATCCGAATCTGCCAGAGGCGCGGGATTGATTTTTTTCAGGCTGTCGACAGCACGTTGCGCAAGAAAATTGCGCGGCTGATCGGGCTTGCCCGGCAGATCAAAGAGGATGACGGATACACGGGCATTGATGCAGTGCGCGGCGATTTGCGCACCCATCACACCGGCACCCAGGATCGCGACTTTTCGGATGGGCATGGTCGACATGGTGATCAATCAGAATAATTCGGCATCCATCGTCATCAGCGTACCGGCACCTGAACGCGCTTGTCTTATCAGCATCGCTGTTTCCGGCAGCAGGCGCGCGAAGTAAAACCGGGCGACGCCGAGCTTGGCCTGATAAAAATCATCTCCACTCGATGATTTTTCTAACGCAATCTTTGC
>JBILCO010000106.1:0-6978 GCA_044353075.1 Burkholderiaceae bacterium | reverse complement strand
TGCATCATGATCAGGACATTCGCAACATGGGTGGTCTGCGCAAGTACATGCCGATTACCTGGATCACCAGCTTGCTCGGCTCACTCGCCCTGATCGGGACGCCATTCTTCTCGGGTTTTTATTCGAAAGACAGCATCATCGAGGCAGTTCACGCAACGCACATTACGGGCAGCGGCTTCGCGAATTTCGCGGTGCTGGCCGGCGTGTTTGTCACCGCCTTCTATTCCTTCCGCATGTACTTCCTGGTGTTTCATGGCGAGGAGCGTTTTGGCAAAGCCCACCATGAACATCATGACGCTCACAGCGATGACGCTCACGCCGATGAACATCACGGACTGGCGCCGGGCGAGAAACCGCATGAAGCGCCGTGGGTGGTGACCTTGCCGCTGGTGTTATTGGCGATTCCTTCGGTGCTCATCGGTTTTCTGACGATCGGTCCGATGTTGCACGGCGATTTTTTCAAAGGCGTGATTTTCGTAGCGGATCAGCATCCGGCCATGGTCGAGTTGTCGCAGGCATTTCACGGCGCAGTCGCGATGGGACTTCATGCATTCACGACCCTGCCATTCTTACTGGCACTGGCCGGTGTGGTGAGCGCCTGGTACTGCTACCTGATCAATCCGGCCGTGCCTGCCTGGTTCTACCGGACGTTCAGTCCGCTGCATAAGCTCCTCGAGAACAAGTACTACATGGACAAGATCAATGACTGGCTTTTCGCAGGTGGTGCGCGACGGCTGGGCGGCGGTTTGTCTTCCATCGGTGACCGTACGCTGATCGATGGCCTGATGGTCAATGGCAGCGCGAAAGTTGTTGGCTGGTTGTCGACCATTACCCGAACTTTCCAGACCGGTTATATCTATCACTATGCATTCACGATGATCGTCGCACTGGCCCTTTATCTGGGCTATTTGCTGATGAGCGCGTAATTCATCCGAATCAAAACAGCGGCCCGCGAAAAAAACTATGCAGTCAACACTCCCTTATCTGAGCCTTGCCATCTGGGTGCCCATTGCCTTCGGCGCGCTGGTGCTGGCCGTTGGCAACGACAGCCGTGCCGATCTGGTTCGCCGCCTGTCGCTGCTGGGTGCAGTGATCAGTTTGCTGGTGACGCTGCCCGTGGTCAGTCAGTTTGATCCGGCAGCACATGGCATGCAGCTGGTCGAGCGCTCGGCCTGGATCACGCGCTTCCATGTCGATTATTACCTCGGCATTGATGGTTTGTCTCTGTGGTTCCTTCCGCTGACAGCGTTCATTACGGTGATCGTGGTGATCGCGGCATGGGAAGTGATCGAAACCCGTGTGGCTCAGTACATGGGTGCTTTCCTGATCTTGGCGGGCGCGATGATCGGTGTTTTCTGCGCGCTCGACGCTGTGCTGTTCTATGTGTTCTTTGAGGCGACACTGATCCCGATGTTCATCATCATCGGTGTCTGGGGTGGTCCGCGCCGCGTTTATGCAGCGCTCAAGTTTTTCCTGTACACCTTCCTCGGCTCGCTGCTGATGCTGGTGGCCTTGATTTATCTGTATTTTCAATCGGGTAGCTTCGATATCCTGGTCTGGCACCAGCTCCCATTGCCGCTGGATGTGCAGGAGCTGATTTTCCTTGCCTTCCTTGCGGCTTTTGCCGTCAAGGTACCGATGTGGCCGGTCCATACCTGGTTGCCCGATGCGCACGTTGAAGCACCCACTGGGGGTTCCGTCGTGCTGGCCGCGATCATGCTCAAGCTCGGTGGCTATGGCTTCCTGCGTTTATCGCTTCCCATCGCACCCGACGCCAGCCACAGCCTGTCCGGTCTGATGATCGCGTTGTCACTGGTTGCGGTGATCTATATCGGCCTGGTGGCGCTGGTGCAGGCGGACATGAAAAAGCTGGTCGCTTATTCTTCGATTGCCCATATGGGGTTTGTGACGCTCGGTTTTTTCCTGTTCAGCGACATGGCGGTGCAGGGAGGGCTGATGCAAATGATTTCGCACGGCTTCGTCTCGGGCGCCATGTTCCTGTGCATCGGCGTACTCTACGATCGCGTGCATTCGCGAGAAATTTCATCTTATGGCGGCGTCATCAACACGATGCCACGCTTTGCCGCACTCTTCGTGCTGTTCTCGCTGGCTAACGCAGGCTTGCCCGGAACCTCGGGTTTCATCGGCGAGTTCATGGTGATACTGGGAGCGGTGAAATACGATTTCTGGATTGGCATGCTGGCGGCAACAGCACTGATTCTGGGCGCGGCATATTCGCTGTGGCTGGTCAAGCGTGTCGTCTTTGGCGAAGTGGCCAATCAGGAGGTCGCGACACTGAAAGACCTGAGTCTGCGTGAATTTCTGATGCTGGGCGTGCTCGCACTGGCCGTGATCTGGATGGGCGTTTATCCGGCACCCTTTACCGATGCGATGCAGACCTCAGTGAGTGATTTGCTCACCCATGTCGCGAATAGCAAACTACCCCAATAATTTTCAGGCGAGAGCGGCCGACAATGAATGAACTGAACCTGATGCCGGCACTGGCTGAAATCGTCCTGGCGATAGCGATCCTGGCGATCCTCGTGGCCGGCCTGTTCGTGCGCGAAGAAAGCCAGCCTCTGAGCCACTGGCTCTCACTGCTGGCCATTGTGATCACCGCAGTTTTTGCGATCGATGGTTTTTATTCGGGTGCCAGCAGCTATACATTCAACCAGATGTTCGTGAATGATCCGATGGCGCAGCTGCTCAAGCTGTTTGCCTGCATTGCGACCTTTGTCACGCTGATTTACGCACGGCAGTACACGATGGCGCGCGGCATGCTGGGCGGCACCCTCAGCGGCGAATTTTATGTGCTGGCCCTGATGACGCTGCTGGGCCAGATGATCATGATTTCCGGGAACAGCTTCCTGATCATCTACCTGGGCCTGGAACTGATGTCTCTGTCGCTTTACGCATTGGTTGCGCTGCGCAGGGATCATGCGGTATCCACCGAAGCTGCAATGAAATACTTCGTGCTGGGTGCGATGGCCTCGGGCTTCCTGTTGTACGGCATGTCGATGCTTTATGGTGCGACGGGTTCGCTGAACCTGACGCAGGTTGCCGCTGCCGTTTCTTCTGACACGGCGAACAAGATGGTGCTGGTGCTTGGCCTGGTGTTTATGGTGGCCGGTCTGGCGTTCAAACTGGGCGCTGCGCCTTTTCATATGTGGGCACCCGATGTGTATCAGGGTGCGCCGACTTCGGTCACGCTGCTGCTGGGTGCCGCACCCAAGCTGGCCGCTTTCGCGATTTGCATGCGTTTGCTGGTGGAAGGTCTGGGAGCGATGGCCGCCGACTGGCAGCAAATGCTGATCGTGATGGCCGTCGCGTCCATGGCAGTCGGCAATATCACCGCGCTGGCGCAGACAAATATCAAGCGCATGCTGGCTTATTCCACAATTTCCCAAATGGGCTTCATGCTTCTCGGACTGCTGTCCGGAGTTTTTGAAGGCAGCACGGCGGCATCTGCTGCGAACGCCTACAGCGCGTCGATGTTTTATGCCGCCACTTATGTGCTGACCACGCTGGGCAGTTTCGCCGTCATCATGCTGCTCTCCCGCAGCGGATTTGAAGCCGACACGCTGGATGACTTCAAAGGCCTGAATCAGCGCAGCCCATGGTTTGCTGCGGTCATGATGGTCTTGCTGCTTTCGCTGGCCGGTGTGCCGCCGATGGTGGGATTCTTCGCCAAACTCTCGGTGCTGGAAGCGGCACTCGCCGCAGGGCATTTGTGGCTGGTGATCGTCGCTGTACTGATGTCACTGATTGGTGCGTTCTACTACCTGCGTATCGTCAAGCTCATGTACTTTGATGCGCCGACCGATACCGCGCCTATCATCGCCGACCGCAGCGTGCAGATTACGCTATCCGTCAATGGCATCGCGGTGGTTTTGCTGGGAGTGCTTCCGGGGCCGCTGATGACCGCCTGTTTTTACGCTATTTCGCAGTCACTCGCGCACTGAACGGATCTGTCTCTTGAATAATTCCACAGCCGGCTGGATCATCATTTTTCTGATGGCGGTCTCAGCCAACTTCCCCTTCCTGACCGAATCCCTGTTCGGTGTCTGGCGCCTCAAACGCGGGGAAAAATCTTTTTTTATCAGACTCGTTGAGCTGACCCTGCTTTATTTTGTTGTCCTGGGTATTGCGAGATTGCTGGAGTCGAATGCCGGCAATGTCTTCAGTCAGGGCTGGCAATTTTATGCGGTGACGGTCTGTCTGTTTCTGGTACTGGCCTTTCCCGGTTTTACTTTCCGCTATTTGCGCCGCAGGTCTGCCTGATATCTCTGATCCTGATGAGGCAGACGAAACCGCTGGAGGCCTGCTCTCATGGATGACAAGCATCTGAGGGAAATACCCGTGAGCAGCGAGCTTGTCTACGACGGCTCTTTTCTCCGACTGCGCCGTGATCTCGTGAAGCTACCGGATGGCAGTCAGGCCCATCGCGAGTATTTCCGACATCCGGGTGCTGTCGTGATTCTGCCGCTGTTTGAAAACGGCGAGGTCTTGCTGGAGCGCCAGTTTCGTTATCCTAATGCGCAGGTCTTTGTTGAATTCCCGGCCGGGAAGCTTGAGCCGGGCGAAGACCCGCTATTGTGCGCACAGCGCGAGCTGCGCGAAGAGACGGGTTATACGGCGAAGCATTGGCAATTCCTGTGCACGATACACAATGCAATCGCCTACTCGGATGAGCATCTGGACATCTATCTGGCGCAGGGGCTGACCGCTGGTGAGCGCCAGCTCGATGCGGGCGAATTTCTGGATGTGTTTACGCTGCCCCTCGATGAGCTGCTGGAATGGATCAGGATGGGTAAAGTGACGGATGTCAAAACCATGATTGCCGCGTTCTGGCTGGACAAATATCTGCCTTCATCATGAAAAAACCCGCTTGTTTCGCAAGCGGGTTTTTTATCTTAGTCCCCAAAGGGGCGTGATCCTCGCGCATCTGTCACCGTGGTTGAGGCGATGACAGAAACGACGAGCATCGGATCATCGCTGTGTTTCCACTTGAACCAAGGGTTCATCCGGCATCGGTGGCAGAGACTTGCGCTCGCGAGGCGCACGCGCCACGGGCGTCACCTGCTCACTGGCCACTTGCACGGCACGCAGTTTGTCCGGATTGGTCACTGCCATCGTCAGTCCGGCTGCACTCAGCAGGTTGTCGATATCCGCCGCGCTGGCCTCAGGGGCCGGTGCGGGCATCGGGCTGATGACGGGCGTAGCCTCTGCTTTGGCTGCAGGTGCCGGAGTCGCAGCCACCGCCGCAACGGGTTCCGGAGCCGCAACGACAACCGGAGCAGAAGCAGCAGCCGGCATCTGAACCGGTGCCTCCGCTGATGCTGGCGCATCCGTTGCAATGACGGGTGCCGCCTGAACCATCGGCGCAGGGGTGGCGTCGGTCCGTGGCTGGTGGGTAACTTCCGGCGTTGGCAGCGGTGCCGCGGACTTGGGTTCCGGCATCAGATGCGACTGGCGGTGAGGGGCATCGGCAGCGGCTTCGGCAACCGGTACGATCGCTTCGTAGCGAGGCGTCGCATGCGTGGCCAGTGCCTCTGTCGGCGCCGGCACAGCGATGTTCGACGCTTCGTCAGTGAAGTTTTCCGAATCCGACATCTCGGAGAATTCCCCATTCTGATCGCCCGGCATTGCTTCGCCATCCGTGCGGTCACGACGATTGCGGTTACGACCACCACGACGACGACGACGACGTGGTGCGTCATCACCATTCTCGATAGCCGCTCCTTCAGGCTGCGGTGACAGCAGCTCGGACTGGACCGCATCGTGGTCCAGACCCGTTACCGGCGTCACGATGGCGTTCTCATCAGGCTGTGCTGATTTGCGCTCTTCACGTGGGGCACGAGGTTGACGCTGACGACCTTCGCGACCTTCGCCGGCACCGGTACTTTCACGCGGTTCGCGCTGAGCTTTGGGCTGGCGCTGATTGCCGGCTTCTTTGGGCTCACGTGCTTCCTTGGTTTCCTTAGGCTCGCGCGGC
This sequence comes from Burkholderiaceae bacterium, assembly GCA_044353075.1. Classification (GTDB taxonomy): domain Bacteria; phylum Pseudomonadota; class Gammaproteobacteria; order Burkholderiales; family Burkholderiaceae_D; genus Pernthalerella. The sequence continues at coordinate 983 of JBILCO010000106.1, read as the reverse complement.
TCCCTCGGCTGTTTAGCTTCGGCGCCGGTGCGCTCTTCCTGCCGGTCACGGTTGCGTCCGCCGCGACCACGGCCGCGACCGGAACGGCCATTGCGATCGCTGCGTTCACGCGAAGATGATTTTGATGGAGACTCTGCTTCAGCAGGTGCACTGGCTTTCTTGCGGAACAGGCCAAACAGACGCGAGAGGAAACCTTCGGCAGCTTCATCAGCCGCAGCGCTGACAGGCGCACGCTCTTTACGTTCGACGATAGGTGCAGGCTGGTCGGGCGTAATGCTCTTGACGACCGCTTCCTGGCGAGGCTTGCTTTCTTCCTGCTTACGCTTGCTGTAGCCCACATCGGTGTCGGCTTCTTCCGCCATCGCATAGCTGGTGGGCATATCGTCCAGACGCGGGTCATCATGCTTGATGCGCTCGAGTTTGTAATGTGGCGTTTCGAGGTGCTTGTTCGGAATCAGCACGACACTGACGCGATGGCGGGTTTCGATCTTCAGAATCTCGCCGCGCTTTTCATTAAGCAGGAAAGCCGCAACATCGACCGGAACCTGCACGTGAATCGCTGCCGAATTTTCCTTCATCGCTTCTTCCTGAATAATGCGCAGGACTTGCAGCGCGGAAGAATCGGTGTCGCGAATGTGGCCGGTGCCATTGCAGCGCGGGCAGGTCACGTGACTGCCTTCGGACAGCGATGGACGCAGACGCTGACGCGAGAGTTCCATCAGACCAAAGCGGGAGATCTTGCCCATCTGAACGCGCGCACGATCGTAGTGCAGCGCATCTTTCAAACGGTTTTCGATTTCACGCTGATTCTTGGAATTCTCCATGTCAATGAAGTCGATCACGATCAGGCCACCCAGATCGCGCAGGCGTAACTGGCGGGCCACTTCTTCGGCCGCTTCAAGATTGGTATTGAATGCCGTGGTTTCAATATCGCTGCCGCGCGTGGCACGCGCGGAGTTGACGTCGACTGACACGAGCGCTTC
>JBILCO010000105.1:0-7003 GCA_044353075.1 Burkholderiaceae bacterium | reverse complement strand
TCATTGATTACGCTCAGCGCCATGATGATGAATACTTGTTTCAGTTCAAGATTTCATTCAGCACCCTCGTTTGCAATCGCCTCTGTTGCCATCGATTCGCCATCTTGTCGTCGATACTCAGATCGTCACTGGGGATTTTCATTGCCTGAAGTAATGGTCGCGTTATTGCTGGTGATGCTGGGCGCGAGTACGCTGATCTCGACGATGGCGGCGGCTCGCAGCAGGGCAGCCAGCACCCTAAAATTTTCTGTCGCTTTTCGTCTGGCCAGTGAATTGTCGGACTGGACAAGGCAGGGTGGCCTGCGCGCGTTGGCCGCTGAGGCAGAAAACCCGTTTGATCTGCTTGTTGCATCTCACAGTGAGCTGAATTGTTTCAGCAATCCTTGTAGTGCGGAAGAGGCTTCAATTTTTTATCTGTATCACTGGCGACGCCGGCTTTTGCTGGAGGTGCACGATGCGCGTGTCGTCATCTGCCAGGGCGTGCCTGCCGCCCGCGTGAGTCAATACCAGTGGGAATGTGAGGAAGCCGAATCGGGCAGTCACTCGCGTGTGATCAAGATCGGCTGGGCTCAGGGAAGCCGGTCCGGCGTTCACGACTTTCCGCCTCGTCTGATTCTTGCGCTGGGTTAGGGTGTGAATCTGCCGGGTCTGGTGATTGCGATCAGCGTGTCCTCCGGCGTCCTGCTGATTTCCGTTTCATTACTACAGCTGGCAAGAGAGGATTTTTTACATCATCATCAGGCGACTGCGCTCGAAGACAGTGTCGCGTATGGTTTGCAAATCATCTACCGCACTGTGAAGCAAGCCACCCGGGATCGCAGCTTATCGCCATCAGCGCAGTCATCAGGATCATTACCGTTCGATCCTGCTCATGGGCCTGTGCAGGGTATCGATAATGCACGCATCAGTGGTACCGGCACGACGGTAAGCCCGGGTATCAATGGAAGTGATGTGCTGATCATTCAACTGGGTTCAACGTGGGGTGAGGTGATCGATTGCGCGGGTTTTGTTATACCCAAAGTATCAACAGCTTCAGCGGACACCGGTTGGGTGATGTTTTACATCGCCCCCGGACCGGATGGAGAGCCCGAACTGTACTGCAGGTATCAAGGACAGAAACAATGGGATGCGCAAGCCATTGTGTCCGGTGTCGAATGTTTTCAGGTGTTGTTCGGGCTGGACGACGACGGTGATGGATTGCCCAATCAGTTTCTGAACGCTTCGGCAATCAAACAACAGGCTGGCCAGGCACCCGGCGATGGGTCTTCAGTACGCCGGGTGGTGGCTGTCGAGGTGGCACTCGTACTGCGCTCTGCCGTCGCGGGCGGCAAGCCGCCGCTTTTTCCGGCGGCCGATCTATTTGGCCATGCTTACACCCAGACGAATAGCGCGACCGATGTGGGTACGGCCCATTGCCCGGTGAGCCTGAGCACCTCCCTGAGCAGCAGGGCGCGTCGTCGCGTTGAGAGCATCATTTTTTCGTCAGACCGGGAGTCGCTTAAATGACGCGTGGTGTACTGCGAACCGCAGCGATCCCATGGTCGCCAGTATCGCCCACCCATTCGCCCGCCCATTCGCCCACCCAATCCGGAGTGACTCTGATCGCCTGCGCACTGATGATGTTCGGTGTGGCAATGCTGACGAGTGCAGCGCTGCGCTCGCTTGAAGATGGCATCAGCCTGACGCATAACGCGGTCGATCGCGGGCTCGCGCAGCAGGCAGCGGATACGGCCTTGCATGATGCTGCCATGACGCTGGCGATGATTCCTGATCAGCTGACAGTGGCCGAGGCACAGGGCATGCACCGCATCGGCGATATGACCGGTGAAACTTATGCCTATGGCGGTTATCTGCAGCCTGGCGCGCCGCCGGCCTATGTTGTTGAAATAATCTCGCAGTCGGGTAACGTCAATCAGTTACTCGCAGGCAGCGCGCCGCCTGATATCTATCGTGTGACTGCGTATGGCCAAGGTCGCAGCGATTCGACCCGCATCATTCTGCAGGCCGACTTCGCAGTGCAGCTTTGCAAGACCGATAGCGATGCGTTGCAGAACCCGTCGCAAGAGGCGTCGCAGGGCGCAGAACAGAACGCAGGAGAGAGTACGGGTCAGAACGCCGGGCAAAGTACAGCGTCTGGCACATCACAAAGCGCAGGGCAGAGTGCAGGGCAAACCGCAGCACAAGGCGCAGGCGAGGACGCGGTACCAAGGCGCGCTGCGTGCGTACGCGGGGTGCGCCGGCTGGCATGGCGCATGTTGCAGGCGAACTGAATTGCCTGAATCATTCTCACTCTTCATGATGCATACCCGAACTCACTGGCAGGCAGGTGTCACCCTGATGGAATTACTGATAACGCTGGGTATTGTGTCGCTGCTCGTCGCGATCGCAGTACCCGGTTTCGGTGCCATGTTGGACCGCTTGCGCGTGACGACAGCGGCGGCTCAGTTTCAGGAAGCGATCAGCCTCGCGCGCGCCGAGGCACTGCGCCGGCATACACGAGTTGATCTGATACCTTTGCGCGATGCGAGCTGGGCAAGTGGCTGGCAGGTGCTGATCGATGCCGACAATGATCATCAAGCGGACGCCGCGGAGATCGTTTTGCACCGCGGGCCAACACTCCCGCCGGGTTTGCGTATTGAAGCGCGACTGCGCGACCCCAAAGCCTATCTGGCCTTTGATGTCAGCGGCCGCCCGCGCAGTGCTGGCAGCAGTGCCGTGCCCCAGATAGGTTCGGTGGTTTTCGTGGCGGGTAATGAGCAGCGGAAAATTATCATCAGTTTTCTCGGACGCGTTCGCAGCTGTGATCCGGTGCGGAACAAGACGGCTTGTTAAAATGCCGTTCGATCCGCGCCCTGACAGACTCCGTGCCCCTGACCAACCCACCCCTCAATGACATCGCTGCCATGCGCGCTGCGCTCGATCAGGCGGCCAAAGGCCTGTTCCTGACCAGCCCGAACCCGCGCGTCGGTTGTGTGATCATCCGCGACGGCCAGATCCTGGCGGCGGGTCATACCCAGCGAGCCGGTGAGGCGCACGCTGAAATCGACGCGCTGCGCGACGCGGCATCGCGCGGTGTGGATGCGCGCGGCGCGACCGTCTACGTCACGCTTGAGCCCTGCAGCCATCACGGCCGCACGCCGCCCTGCACTGGCGCTCTGATTGCCGCTGGCATCAGCCGCGTGGTGGCGGCCATCGAAGACCCGAACCCGCTGGTCGCCGGCAAAGGCGTGGCGCAATTGCGCGCGGCCGGCATCGTGGTGGAGACTGGTGTGCTGGCGGACGAAGCACGCGAAATGAATATTGGCTTTTTCCATCGGATGCAGCAGGGACGCCCCTGGGTGAGGCTGAAAATCGCAGCCAGCCTGGATGGCGGCACTGCACTGGCCAATGGCCAGAGTCAGTGGATTACGTCGTCAGCCGCGCGGGATGACGGTCATGCATGGCGCGCGCGCGCCTGTGCAATCATGACCGGCATCGGCACGGTGCAGCAGGATAATCCTCAGCTCAATGTGCGCGCGCTTGAAACACCGCGTCAGCCGCAGCGCATCGTGGTCGACAGTCAGCTTGATATCGATCCTGCCGCACGCGTGCTCGAGGGCGGTGGCACCTGGATTGTTACGAAAGAGGCGCATCCGGAACAGCGCGCGCGTCGCTTGCGTGATGCCGGAGCCGAGGTGATTGTCTTGCCCACCGAGGGTGTCAAAGTGGACCTGAAGGCGCTGATGAAGGAACTGGGACGCCGGGAGATCAATGAACTGCATGTCGAAGCGGGCTACAAGCTCAACGGTTCATTGCTGCGCATGGGCTGTGTCGATGAAATGCTGATGTATCTCGCGCCCTGTCTGCTGGGCCCGGCGCAAGGTATCGCGCGCCTGCCTGAATTGCAACAACTGTCGGATCGCATCAACATGCGTTTTCATCGCATCGAGGCGGTCGGTGATGATCTGCGTGTGATCACGCGGCTGAATAATATTTAATACGGTCATTTTTAATACGGACTCTCTACACACATGTTCACAGGTATCGTCGCGGCGGTCGGCCGCATCCATTCGATTGAATCACTGGGCACGGAGGGCGACGCCGGTGTGCGCCTGGAGATCAGTGCAGGCGGTCTCGCACTGGATGATGTTGCCATCGGCGACTCGATCGCTATTAACGGCGCCTGCATGACGGTCACGCATAAAACCGCCGACAGCTTCATGGTCGATGTCTCGCGCGAGAGCCTCAACTGTACCGTCGGTCTGGAACGTCCGGGTGAAGTCAATCTTGAGAAAGCGTTGACACTGGCCGAGCGTCTGGGTGGCCATCTGGTATCGGGTCATGTGGACGGTCTGGGTAATGTGGTGCTGTTTGAACCGGTCGGCGAATCATGGCGGCTGGATATTCTTGCGCCGTCAACACTGGCGAAATACCTCGCGCACAAAGGCTCGGTGGTGGTCAATGGCGTCTCGCTGACCGTTAATAGCGTCAGCGACAGCGCAGTAGGTTGCACGATCTCGATCAACCTGATTCCGCACACCATCGAAGTCACCACGCTCCGGCATCTGAAGGCCGGGCATCAGGTCAATCTGGAAATCGATCTGATCGCCCGCTATGTCGAGCGCATGCTGAGCCTGATGCGCTAAGAGGCTCTGACAAAAAGCCGCCAGCGTCGTTGCACCGTCTAGCCGTCCAGGTGTACCGCCTGAGAAGGTGCGTCTAGCCAGCGACACTTTGGTAAAGCCCCCAGGAAGAGAGGTACTTGTCAATCAGGCACCATGGTGGACGGGAAGATTCCCCGTCGCCCGACGGCTTCTGGCCACTGAAATCCTATAAAATGGCCGGCCTTTCCGGAAGCATTCATGTCACTTTCAAGCACAAAAGAGATCATTGCCGAGCTGCGCGCCGGCCGCATGGTTATCCTCGTTGATGAGGAAGACCGTGAAAACGAGGGCGACCTGGTCCTGGCCGCCGAATTTGTCACGCCCGAGGCCATCAATTTCATGGCCAAGCACGGTCGCGGTCTGATTTGCCTGACCCTGACCGAAGAACGTTGCGATCAGCTCAACCTGCCGATGATGACGACGCGTAATGGCACCTCGTACGGTACCAACTTCACCGTCTCCATCGAAGCCGCTGAAGGTGTGACCACGGGTATCTCCGCCGCAGATCGTTCTCGCACGATTGAAGTGGCGGTAGCGCGCCATGCGAAGCCAGCAGACATCGTGCAGCCCGGTCACATTTTCCCGCTGCGTGCGCAACGGGGCGGTGTGCTGATGCGTGCCGGTCATACGGAAGCCGGCTGCGACCTCGCCGAGCTCGCTGGCCTGACGCCGGCAGCCGTGATTTGCGAAATCCTCAAGGATGACGGCACGATGGCACGCCTGCCCGATCTGATCGAGTTCGCGCAGCTGCACCAGCTCAAGATCGGCACGATTGCCGACCTCATTCATTACCGCAGCCAGAACGAGAGTATTGTCGAGCGTGTCGCCGAACGCGACATGCATACCGCGCACGGCACTTTCCACGCGATTGCGTTTCGCGACAAGCCCAGCAGCGGCGCACATCTCGCGCTGGTGCATGGCGCGATCGACGCCGACAAGGAAACTCTGGTGCGTGTGCATCAGCCGGTCTCGATACTGGATTTGCTCGAAACGCGGTCAACCACGCATTCCTGGAACATGGCTTCAGCGATGGCGGCCATTCAGGCCGCCGAGCGGGGCGTGATCGTTTTGCTCAATTGTGAAGAATCGGCTGATCAGATGTTTGCGCAATTCAACGCACTGAGCAGTCCGACGCCGCTTGCACCGCCGAAGGCAGCGCGCATGGATTTGCGCACCTACGGCATTGGCGCGCAGATACTGCGCGAGCTCGGCGTAGGAAAAATGAAATTGCTGGCCAACCCGCGCAAGATGCCGTCGATGACCGGGTTCAATCTCGAAGTCGTTGGCTATCAGGCCAGTCCCGATCACTGACGCAGGAGATATCATGACCGTAGGAACTTACCAACCGGATTTTGAAGGCAGCGGCCTGCGTATCGGCATTGTTCAGGCGCGATTCAACGAAGATATCTGCCACGGCCTGACCGCCGCTTGTCTGGCTGAGCTAAAACATCTGGGTGTGGAGGATGAAGACGTGCTGATGGTCACCGTGCCGGGTGCGCTGGAGATTCCGCTGGCCTTGCAAAAGCTGGCCGAATCCGGTCAGTTTGATGCCCTGATTGCCCTGGGTGCTGTGGTGCGCGGCGAGACATACCACTTTGAACTGGTGTCGAATGAATCGGGCGCGGGCATTACGCGTGTGGGTCTCGATTTCGGTCTGCCGGTAGCCAATGCGGTGCTGACCACCGAGAATGAAGAACAGGCCGAAGAACGCATGGCTGGCAAGGGCGCGGATGCCGCGCGCGTCGCCGTCGAGATGGCCAATCTGGTCGCGGCGATGGAAGAGCTGGTCGATGAAGCAGATGATGAATGAGGCCGGATGTCATGAGTAGCAAATCGCAGCACGCCAATCCGCACAAAAGCCGTACCCCACGCCATCGCGCACGCGAATTCGCGTTGCAGGGCTTGTATCAGTGGCTGATGAACAAGGAAGATGCCGGTGCCATCGATGCGCACATTCGCAATGCCCATGGTTTTGACAAGGCCGACGCCGAACATTTCGATCTGCTGCTGCATGGAACCATACGCGACGTGAATGACCTGCGCGCTGAAATCATGCCTCTGATCGACCGGCCCATCGATCAGCTGTCACCGATCGAGCATGCGGCGATGCTGATCGGTGTATTCGAGCTCAAGCACCATATCGAAATCCCTTACAAGGTCGTGATCAACGAAGCCGTTGAGCTGACCAAATCCTTTGGCGGGATTGACGGGCACAAATACGTCAACGGCGTGCTCGACAAGCTGGCTGCCAGCCTGCGCGCCACCGAAGTGGCTGCCAGCCGCTGATGCCGCTCAACCCCGTTCCTTGGCATCGCTAGTCCGCATGAATTTCCCGCTCGCTGCCCGGCTCGACGACATCG
>JBILCO010000104.1:0-7028 GCA_044353075.1 Burkholderiaceae bacterium | reverse complement strand
ATACCATCGTCGGTTCAGCAGACGCATCGGCGTGCACCTCTGCCGGTGTGTCGGTTTCCTCGGCCGTATCGGCGGATGCGTACGCGGCATCATCCGGGGCTTCGGCATTTTCCTCAAGCGGCAACATTTCGCCGCTTTCCTCCTGCAGTTCGACGGGTAAGTAGTCCGGTTCTTCCGGCGCAGGCAAAGCCGCAATAGCGTCGCCTTCAAGCGTCAGCGATTCCTCGGTTGCTTCCTGCTCGGCCAGCAGTGCGTCTTCTTCCGCGACTGACTCGTCGTCGGTCGGATTGTCCTCTTCAGCGGGTCGGCTCGCCGGTACCAGTACTCTCGAGAGCGGATGCCGTGGCGGCAGATTGGTCGCCGAGTAGAGCGCTTCACCGATATCATCAATGCGCGCCAGTACGGTCTCATGTTCTTCGGGCGGCAGGTTGATTAGATCCTGCGCAGCACGATAAATACCGGAGGCATATTCATGCGGCATCCAGGATTCGATTTCGCCGCGCAGTGTCGATACCACGCGGTCGCAGCGTACCGGCATGGCAAAGCCTTCACGTGCATCCAGCTTGCCGTCCTCAAACAGCAGCTCCAGATGTTTTTGCAGCAGCGCTTCGTAGCGCGGCTTGAGCGGCTCGAGTTGTTTTGCTTCCCAGCCGGGTAGGGGAATGCCGATCATGGCATCCCACAATGTCTTGCCGGTCAGGCCGCCAAAGCTGTCATCAGGCTTGTGCGGCGTCTTCTGCAGGTCGGCATGCTTGTGCAGCTCATTGAGCCGATCCAGCATGAAAAAGACGACCAGCAGCAGTCCCACCAGTCCGGTGAAGATCAACAGCAGCAGGATGGTATTCATCTGTTGCCCCATGGGGTTCTCTCTTTTATTGACGCACGAGGGAGTCTGTCTTGAGCTGCGTACGCAGCTTTTTGACATTGGCCGTCAGGATCTGCGAGACACGCGATTCCGAGACGCCCAGCACTTCACCTATTTCGCGCAAATTCAGTTCATCAACGTAGTACAGCGAAATCACCAGCTGGTCGCGCTCGGGCAATCCTTCGATCGCCTCCGTCAGTGCTTCCATCATCTGGGCTTCCTCGACGATCACCTCCGGCTGTCGTGATGCCTGTTCGGGCATGTTCATCACTTCATCCGAGACCACTTCCATCGAGAAGGTTTCAAACTGTCGTGCCGCACCCCGGTCTTTCTCGAAACTATCCAGTCCCACGCCCATGTAGTCGGCCAGCTCCGCCTGCGAGGGCGCACGTCCGAGTTCGGATGCCAGTGCCTGATTGGCCGCGCTGTGCGATTTGTTGAAGGCCACAGCCGAGCGGGGCAGGAAGGACAACCTTCGGACCTCATCGATCATTGCGCCGCGGATGCGATTGTGCGCATAGCTTTCAAACACGACACCCTTGGTCGGATCAAAGGCGCGCGCCGCTTCGATCAGGCCGATCATGCCGACCTGAACGAGTTCATCGACTTCCATGAACGGCGGAATTCGGGCCTTCAGATGGACGGCAATCCTCTTGACCATGCCCAGATGGTCGAGGATCAGCGCCTCATCGCGGTTTCCGGTCTGATCATAGAGTCGGATCGATGGTGCCATGGCTTAAGCCCCGTTCCCCGGTTTCACCAGTCGCTCCATGAAAAACTGGAGTCCGCCTGAGGCGGTGCTGATTTCCGGCAGGTTGGTAATCGCATCGGCCAGTCGCCTGAAATCCCGCGCGCCGGCACTGCCGGGCGCAAATTCAAGAACGGACTGGTATTTTTTTAATGCCGTCAGCACCAGTTCATCGGCTTCGATGGAGGTCAGGTACTGCAGTGTTTTACCCAGAAAACGGTCGCAGACTTCATTGACGCGGCGGTACAGTTGCGCACCGGCGGCCTGGCTGTCGACCATGTTGGGAATCAGATAAATTTCGTCGAGTTCGAGATCGCGCGTCATCACTTTAATGATGCCGTACGCATCGGCGATCGAGGAGGGCTCATCGCGCACCACCACAAAACGGCGCTGACAGGCTTCCATGAACGCCAGTACCGACGGCGCAATGCCGGCGGCGGTGTCAACGATCAGGTAGTCGATTTCATCATCGAGTTCCGAGAAGGCCTGCACGATGCCCGCCGTAATCGCTGGGCTGATCGCTGCCATATGATGCACACCCGAAGCGCCGGGCACGAGTTTGACGCCCTGACGTGAGGTGACAATGATTTCGCGCAGCGTTTTTTCGCCCGCAATTACATGCGAGAGGTTGTACTGCGTCTGACAGCCCAGCGCGATCTGCGCATTGGCCAGACCAAGGTCGGCGTCCAGCAGCATGACCTGCTTGCCCATCATCGTCAGCGCCACGGCCAGGTTCGAGGAGAGGGTGGTTTTACCCACGCCACCCTTGCCGCTGGCGATGCCGATGACTTCAGTTTTTCGTTTAGTTGATGGCATGAGCGCTCTTTTCGATACGGGCAACCAGGGCCTGCGCCGCAGTCACAACGGAATGATCGGGGATTTCATCGGCCGGTTCACCTGCCATTTCCTGCGCCGGCAACTCCAGCCCGCGAATGGCGAGCGAGACCAGTTCGGTCGCCGTCAGGACCTGGCAGCCTTCGGTGGCCGACGGACTGTGTGAAGCCGCTGAGAGGGGCACAGGTTTTTCGCACAGTACCTGCAGCAAGGCCCAGGGCTGGGTCGCTTCATCCATGCGCGATACCATCAGGCTGTGCCAGCTGATTTTTGAATCGAGCAAATATTTTCTCACTGTCGTGCCCGAGGCATCCGCCGGCAGCACCAGATGGGAGGCGATGTCCTGTGCGCAGGCACTGATTTGTTCTACCTTGGTGACCACTTCAATGCCCGGCGTATCAATCAGCACGAGCTTGCGCTGGCCCAGTTCACTGAGCAGCATTTTGAGCGTCTCGGCATCATTGGCGCGCAGACAATCGACGCCATTTTGAGCACACAGCATCTGAATCTGACTCCAGGCACCGGCGCGCTGATCGCAATAGCTGATGACTGCCACTGACTCAGGACCTTTGCGCTCCGCAGCCGCACGTGCCAGTCGCGCGACCATCATGGTCTTGCCTGCGCCGGACGGACCGGCGATCGCATGAATACCGCGCTGCGGCAGCTTGGCCCAGTGCTCACCCAGGCTTTCGATCAAATGGGTGCGCAGTGCTTCGGTCGCCTGCTGCAGATTATCCATCTCACTAATATGATCAACCAGCAGCGTACGCAGCGAAACAGGAATACTGGCTTCAGCCAGTGCCGTTACTATGGGGCGTACGGCCGACTTGGTGTTTGATTCCGATTGCCAGGAAGCGACGCGCTGCGCGAGTTTGAATTCTTTTCGAATCGCCGAGAGTTCATCGCGCACCATGTCGACGATCTCGCGTCCGCGAATGTAATCGCGCTGATCTTCAGGACTTTTTTGCGTGGGTGTTTCGGGCAGGTCGACCTCGGGGGCGAGGCTGGCTGTTGCGCCATGCGTCACTTCCCGGAAGGATTGCTTGAGCACCTGATTGAAGCGCTGGCCATCGCCCAGATCACTGGTTTCGAGCAGTCTCTCGGCGGCGACATCAACGGCGACAATGACTTCGGTCATGCCGTTGACTTTGGCGTTCGAGACGAACAGCACGTCCTTGCCGTAGAGGGCGACGGCTTTTTCAGTCGCTCTGCGGATGTCTTGGGCGAGTATGCGTTTGAGTTCCATGGGTTATGCCTTTAACTCTTTGCTTGCGCTTCTACGGTGTAAATAACTTTGACAGACTGATCGTCCGGTATTTCTGTGTAAGACAGAACGATCAGCTCGGAAATACGATGGCGAACCATTTTGGCCAGCCAGGGACGAATCGAGGGCGCGACCACGAGTACCGCCGGATTGCCCTGATCTTCGACCGTGCGTGTGGCATCGCGCAGGGCAGAGAACAAGCTCTCGGCCAGGCCGGGTTCGATCACCACACTCTGGCCGGGCGCGCCATTGGTCAGCACGTTGTGCAGCAGTTGTTCCAGTTCGGGTGCCAGTGTCATAACGGCCAGATTTTCCTGCGTATCCAGCAATTCCTGAACAATCATACGGCCCAGTTTGGGACGAACCATCGCAGACAATTGTTCGGGGTCTTGTGTTTTCGAGGCCGCGTCCGACAGCGTTTCGACAATCGTGCGCATATCGCGAATCGCCACGCCTTCGGTGAGCAGCAGTTGCAGCGTGCGCGTGATAACACCCAGCGCCATCTTGCCTGGCACCAGATCTTCGACCAGCTTGGGCGACTTCGCCGCGAGCTTGTCGAGCAACTGCTGGGTCTCGTCATGCGAGAGCAATTCGGAAGCGCTTTCGCGCAGCACTTTATTCAAATGGGTGGCAATCGCCGTGGCCGGATCAACCACGGTGTAGCCGAGTGTACGCGCGTAATCGCGCTGCGACGGATCAATCCACACCGCTTCCAGACCGAAGGCCGGCTCTTTGGTGGGAATGCCTTCGAGTTCGCCGTAGACTTTGCCCGGATTGATCGCCAGTTCGCGACCGCTCTTGATATCGCCTTTGCCGCGCACCACGCCATTGAGCACGATGTGATAAACATCCGGATCAAGGTTGAGCGCATCGCGAATGCGAACTGGCTGAACCAGGAAACCCAGTTCGGCCGACAGTTTTTTACGAACGCCTTTGACGCGTGGCATCAGCTGGCCACCGGTCTCGGGGTTCACCAATGGGATCAGGCCATAGCCGATTTCAAGACCGATCAGATCGACCTGATCGACATCATCCCAATCCAGTTCTTTCGGTGCATCCGGTTTGGTTTCGGCGGCCTGAATCTCGGCTTCTTCAGCGACGTTTTGTTCTTTCTGAATCAGCATGAAGCCCAGGCCTGCGGTGGCCAGTGCTAGTGTCAGGAACACCAGATGCGGCATGCCCGGCACGATACCGAGGATGGCCAGAATGCTGGCACTGATGAAGAGGGCAGAGGGGTTCGACAATTGCGTCACTGCCTGCTCGGTCATCGATTCCGAGGTGGTGACACGGGTGACGATGATCGCCGTCGCCAGCGACAGGAACAGCGAAGGAATCTGGGCGACCAGTCCATCGCCAATCGTCAGCAAGACATACAGCTTGCCCGCTTCCGAGAACGACAGGTTGTGCTGTGCCACGCCGATGGCCAGGCCACCGATCACATTAATCAGCAGAATCAGCAAACCGGCGATCGCATCGCCGGAGACGAATTTCGATGCACCGTCCATCGAACCGAAGAAGTCCGATTCCTGCGCGATCTCGTCGCGCCGGGCTTTGGCTTGTTCCTGGGTGATCGAGCCGGCGTTCAGGTCGGCGTCAATCGCCATCTGCTTGCCCGGCATCGCATCAAGGGTAAATCGGGCGTTCACTTCCGACACCCGGCCTGCACCTTTGGTCACCACGAAGAAATTCACAATCATCAGGATGATGAAAATAATCAGACCGACGATATAGTTTCCGGCAATCACAAACTCGCCAAACGCCGCCACCACCGCGCCTGCGGCATGCTCGCCTTCATGGCCATTGACCAGAATCACTCGGGTCGACGCCACGTTCAGCGCCAGGCGCAGCATCGTTGCAAAAAGAAGAACGGATGGGAAGGACGAGAATTCCAGCGGTTTACGGGTGCCGATCGCGATCATGATCACGACAACACTGACCAGAATATTAAAAGTGAACAGCACATCCAGCAGCATCGGCGGCAGCGGGATGACCAGCATGCCCATAATCAACAGCACAAGAAACGGAATACCGAGCCCGGAGAGCTCAAATCCCGACAAGCGCTGTCGAATAGTTGACATGGAAAGCGTGGTCATTTTTAAATTCTTCTAATAATCAATTACTTGCGTTTCGTTGCCTGAAGTGTCAGGTTTCCTCGTGGAACATATAAGCAAACGATGTGCCATGACTGCCGATCCGCTTGTTTTTAATAAAAAAGTAACGGATGTGCACTGGACCGCAGGGGCAGCTGAGCACCGTACCCCTAAAAAATGACATTTTTATAATCGAACTGCGGCTGGCATTAAAGAAGCTGCCGCAGTTGCCGATAAACCGGGGGAGCGAAGGTGTATTGCCTTCCGTTAATACTTTGTCAAGCGGTGCTATCAGGCGCTCAATCGGGCATGATTTGAGAGAGTTCCTGGCGGCAACACTGTGATCAACCGCAAGAAGTATTCCGGCCGCTAGCTCGCTGCTGACTAATTAAGGGGTGATTCATGAACAAAATGTCCAAATGCACGATGGTCTCGCTGGCCGTGCTGATCTCGGCTTGCCAATCCATACCGTCGGTCGCTGTCGCCGACAACGCCTCGGCCAAAGCTGAAGTCAAGCCGGTCGATCCTCAGCCGGAAGCACGGGTTGAGGCCAAAGCTGAACCCAAGCCTGAACCCAAGTCCGAACCCAAAGCCGAGGCCAAGGCGGAAGCGCCCAAGCCGGCACCCGATGCGGTGAGCATGATCACGCCGATGATGGAGCGTCAGCAAACCATCCGCGCGACCGGTTATGCCGTCATCAGCACCCAGAACCACAAGAACGGTGCCCAGCAGCGTCTGATGGCGATTCGCGCTTCCAAGCTCGATGCCTACCGCGCCCTGACCGAACAGGTCTACGGCCAGCAGCTCGATGCCACCACCACCGTGGCCGAGATGATGATCACCAGTGATACCTTCCGTACCCGCGTGCAGGGCATCATCTACGGTGCGGTGCTGGAATCGATCACGCCGATCGGCGACGACACCTACGAGACCACCATGTCTTTGGATGGTCGCGTCGTGAACGACCTGCGCGTGCTCTACCTGCATCAGCTGGCCGCACGTAACCGGTAATCATCATGCGCGCCCCCCGACTTCTGCCCCTGTTGCTCGCGCTGCCGCTGGTTTGCGCCGCCATCCCTTCGCTCGCTGATACTTCGGGTCTGCCGACGGATCCGCGCAAGCGCCTGGAGGCGCTGCAGCATGCGCTGGTGGCTGCCGCTATGGACAGCCAGACGCGTGTACGCACCGCAGCATGGGTCGACAGCACGGGGAAACTGCATGAGAACA
>JBILCO010000102.1:0-7052 GCA_044353075.1 Burkholderiaceae bacterium | reverse complement strand
AGCCCGACACCCATTGGAGATAGCGATCATCAATCATGATGTCACCATGATCGACTTGTTCATACAAAAGGGCGTTGATCCGGCGGCGATAATGATGCGCAATGGTCAATCGCCGCTGAGTTTGGCCGTTGAAAATCAGTCCAGCCTGTCGTGTATAAAAAAACTGCTGCCTCCGGGCACACGCTTCGATGATCACAGTACCACTGCGCACTCTCCCCTGCGTATCGCGGTCAGAACCGGGCAACATGAGATCGCCGCTTACTTGCTATGCCAAGGTGCGCAAACTGAATCAGCCTATGACGGTCATCAGACAATCTGGAAATTCGCCAGCAATCTGTCTGATCAGGGCAAGATGACTCACATTCTCGTGGCAACGCGCTGCGCAGACGCTGTAAAATTTTTCGCGCTATCCCACGAGGATTTAATCGATCTTTACCATGTAGCGCATCATCCTGCGGCACTGGCCGTTCGGGGATTTTTCCCGGAACTGCTGACATGCCTCGTGTATCGACACCAGGAACAAGAAAGTGCTCTGCTTCAGCTCACACCGGCACAACAGGAGCTTGAAATTGCCTTTCGGTTGATGTGCAAAACTGAGCCGACCCAAGCGATCGCACCTTTATCGCCAGCGAAGGTAATGAGCGCCATTCCGACGCCAACGGAACAACAACTGATCCAAAGCATTCCTGAAAAAATAAAAGCACAAAAAAACGAGCTCTATCAATGGGCAAAGCTTATTGTTGACCAAAAAATGAATCGCGTTGCTCATTGCTTTTCGAGAGAATTTCTTTTTTCTATGCAGCAGGCATGCCCGCAAGGCGTTGAACTGTTGGCTCAAATGATGCGCGAACTCAGAGAGAAAAACGGATTTCCGGATAATTTTTCGCAACTTATCGCCTCTGTGTGGTGCGAGGCTGACGAGAAAGTGAGTCAATGGAAACTCGATGATGCCAACCCGGAGAGCATTGGTCTTTGCAAGGAATACTATGCAATGAATCGCATAGAAAAGCTGCTTTACGAAAAAATGCAGGTGCAGAAAAATAAAAATAAACAGCCACCTTTTATCGATACATTTTCTTATCAAACCATAGAAAAGCGCAGCCTGCCTCTCAATACATTCGCTGAAAATCCTGTCGTTTTCCTGGACTCGCTTGAACACCCGGCGGGTCAGCCTGCCGTTCATGCGCCACAACTCGCGACAACACTTTGTCTGGCAACAGGATTAACTCCGCCACAGTGTCAGAAAATTGTCGAATCATGGAAAGAGGCAAACGCTGCAGCGGCACTCGCATTCGCGGCCAGCGAAACCGAGAATCGCCATCATTTTTCGTGCAAGGCAATGGCGTCAAAGCTCAGGGCGCTGCTGCCAGCACAGCGCTCCCGACCTGATGGCACCCCTTTGCCTACGAATTTACGATGGCAGATGCAACTACAGCAGTGGTGTGACAAGACACTGGCTCGGGAAAACAATCAGGCGGCTAACGATAGCGGTAGCGGTAGCGACGATACAGAAAAAAGCCGGCCACTGAAGCGCGCACGCTATCAGTAAGCCAGAATTTTTAGGTCACGTAGCTTCCGCACTGTCGTTTCTGTGTTGTCGTTTCTGTGCTTCAGAAGTTAATCGTTTTTCACGACAATCGTAGGGAACTTGCCCGATAAATCTTTCGCCTTGTCGGCGACCGCCACCGCAAGCTTGCGGGCAATCTGCTGATAAATTTGTGAGACAGGTCCGTCAGGGTCGGCCACGACGGTGGGCCGGCCCGAATCGGCCTGCTCGCGTATCGACATGGTCAGTGGCAAGGCGCCGAGAAACGGCACACCGAAATCGGCGCACATTTTCGCGCCGCCGCCCTCGCCGAAAATCGCTTCCGCATGACCGCACTGGCTGCATACGTGCACGCTCATGTTTTCGACGATACCCAGAATCGGAATACCGACTTTCTCGAACATCTTCAAACCCTTGCGCGCATCCAGTAAGGCGATGTCCTGCGGTGTCGTCACAATCACCGCACCCGTGACAGGTACTTTTTGCGAGAGTGTCAGCTGAATATCGCCGGTGCCCGGCGGCATATCGACCACCAGATAATCCAGATCACGCCAGTTGGTCAGCTCGAGCAATTGCTGCAGCGCCTGCGTGACCATGGGACCGCGCCAGACCATGGGCTGATCCGGATCGATCATGAAACCGATTGAAGCAATCTGCAAACCATGCGCTTCCAGCGGCTCCATGGTCTTGCCATCCTTGCTGTCGGGCTTGCCCGACACACCCAGCATCATGGGCTGAGAAGGTCCATAGATATCCGCATCCAGCAGACCCACTTTAGCGCCCTCGGCAGCCAGTGCCAACGCGAGATTGACTGCCGTCGTTGATTTGCCCACGCCGCCTTTGCCCGACGCCACCGCGATGATGTTGCGCACATTCGGCAGCAGCTTCACGCCGGGCTGAGCGGTATGCGCGACGATTTTTGCGTAAACGTTCGCGCTGATACGGGCCGCACCCGACACCGCTTCGAGCGCCGCTGTGACTGCCGCCCGTATGGGTTCGATCTGGCTTTTCGCGGGATAGCCCAGTTCAATGTCGAGCGACACGTTGGCGCCATCAATCTGAATATTTTTTGCGGACTTCGTGGTCACTAAGTCCTTGCCGGTGTTGGGGTCAATCACCTTGGCCAGTGCATCGCGAACAACTTCAACGGTAATGCTCATGGTCTCTCCTGATCAGAAGGCGAAAGTCTAAACGAAATCAGGAAAGTGGATTTAACAAAGTCCCGGCATAGGCCGGGACAGTGGGTTGTGTGTGCAGTCAGGTCTTCCGTTGTGTCTGCCGGTGTGTCTTCGGTCTGACACGCGTGCCGAGCGGGTCGCTCGGCACGCTATTGCGAATCGCTACTTGAACAACACCGCCGATTTCTGCAAGGTCACCCAGATGCCGTACGCGAGCGGAATACCCACGGCCAGCCAGGCAAACACAGGCAGGACCGCACTCGAACCGGTGCTTTCGCCGCTGCCCTGCCCCGTACTGGCGGCCAGCGATTTCTCATGCGCGAGCTGCTTTTCATGTGCGAGTTCTGCATCGGACATGAAGTACTTGTCCGCCACTGGCCGCACCAACAGGTTAGCCAGCAAACCAACCACTAGCATGCCCGCGAGCACGTAGAAAATCGGCCCGTAAATCTGATCGAAAGGAATCTTTTGTTCCAGGCGAATGTCGTGCATGTAGTTGACGACCACCGGACCGAGAATACCGGCGGTGGACCATGCGGTGAGCAGACGACCGTGAATTGCCCCAACGAATTGGGTGCCGAACATGTCCGCCAGATAGGCTGGAATCGTCGCGAAACCACCGCCATACATGGACGCAATCACGCAGAAACAGGCGACGAAAATCGGCAAAGATTTCCAGCCCGCTGCCAGGGACGCGAGGATGTAGAGACCGATACCCAGTACGAAGAAAATCGCATAGGTAGGACGACGACCCAGTTTGTCCGATGACGATGCCCACACAAAGCGGCCGCCGATATTGAACAGTGAAATCAGGCCCACGAATCCTGCGCCGATAGCGACTGCGCCCACCAGTAATTCAGGCGTGAGCTTGAGGTCAGCAAAGCCGATCCCGGCTTGTCCGATCAGTGCACCACCAAAGGTTTCCTGCAGCATCGGTGAGGCGGCACCAATGATGCCGATACCCGCAGACACATTCATGCAGAGAATGATCCAGAGCAGCCAGAACTGCGGTGTCTTGTGCGCGTTTTTCAGATGCACGTGACGTGTCGCGATCATCGCGTTGCTGGCGGCGTTTTGGGGCGGCTGCCAGCCTTCAGGTTTCCAGCCTGTCGCAGGTACACGGTACGAAAATGCGCCGGAGAACATGAAGACCGCATAGATCGCCGCGAGCACGACAAAAGTTTGCCAGACACCGATCTCGGTAGGCGTTGCGAACTTTCCCATCAACATGGTAGCCAGTGGCGAACCAATCATCGCGCCACCACCAAAGCCCATGATCGCCATGCCGGTCGCCATGCCACGACGGTCAGGAAACCATTTGATCAGTGTCGACACCGGCGAGATGTAACCAAGCCCGAGACCAATACCGCCGATCACACCGGAGCCCAGCCACATCATCCACAACTGATGCTTGTAAACGCCCAGCGCCGAGATCAGCAGACCACCGCACCAGCAGATGGCCGATACAAAACCTGCCTTGCGAGGACCCGCACGCTCAAGCCAACCACCCCAGACGGCTGCAGCGCAACCGAGCACCACGAAAAACAGGGTGTACATCCAGCCCAGATCGAACTGGGTCCAGTTACAGTCGGTCGCAAACAGGGCGCGGCCGGTACCCGCCAGCTTTTCTGCAAAGGTCGTCGCACCCGCAGCGCAGGAGGCCAGCGGTGCGCCATCCTCGCCGATCAGCGCATTGCCCAGCGGCTTCCAGAAAACTGAAAAACCATAGGCCATGCCGATACATAAATGAATGGCCAGCGCCGCTGGCGGTACCAGCCAGCGATTGAAACCGGCGCCGGCAATGGTGCGCTCCTTCGCCAACAGATCAGCAAGTGCCATAACTCCTCCTCGGTGTCCGCCATAGGCGGATCTATATGTTGTTTTGTGCAAGTCTTGTGCGGATCGCGCGCTGCCAGAAATGAACTGGCAACAAAACTAGCCGCTGAACTTAGCATTGTGTATGCTATGTCGCAATATGTTTAGGAAGACATAATGTACAAGGTCAGAATTACGCCTCATTGGGAAATCCGCCACGATGGTGGCGAAGCACTCGATACCGCCGTGTTACTCGCTCTGTTGCGCTCCATCGAAGAAACCGGATCGATTGCCCGCGCAGCACAAGCTGTCGGCCTGTCTTACCGCTACGCCTGGGGCTTGTTACGCAATGCCGAAGCGCTGTTCGGCCACAGCCTGATGCAGACCGGGCGCGGGCGCGGTACCCAGCTCTCTGCGCTCGCTGAAAAACTGATCTGGGCAGACCGGCGCGTCAGCGCCCGGCTCTCGCCCACGCTGGAAAGCCTGGCATCGGAGCTGGAAAGCGAGCTGGGTAAAACCGTGGGCAGCCCGACGCAGGCGATCCGTCTGGATGCCAGCCACGGCTTTGCGGTCGCTGCGTTCCTGAAACAGGCAACCGAGTCGGGCCTGGGCATTGACCTGCGCTACCGCAACAGCACTGATGCGGTGGCTGCGCTCTCGCGCAGCGAATCGGACCTCGCCGGTTTTCATGTGCCGCTGGGCGAATTCGAAGCGCAATCCGCCGATCGTTTCGGCAAATGGCTGGATCCGAAAACACACCGACTGATCCACCTGGCTGTGCGCACGCAGGGCTTGTTCGTTAATCCCGGCAATCCCTTGGGTATACGCGGACTGGAGGATCTGATTCGGCCGGAGGTTCGCTTCGTCAACCGGCAATCGGGCTCCGGCACACGCCTTCTGCTCGAACTGATGCTGCCCAGTCTCGGTATCACACCTTCGCAGGTGAATGGTTACGAGAACACCGAGTTCACCCACTCGGCGGTTGCTGCCTTCATCGCCAGCGGTATGGCCGATGTGGGCTTCGGTGTACAAACAGCGGCGGAGCGCTTCAAGCTGGATTTCATACCACTGGCACGCGAGCGTTATTTTTTCGCGGTGGGCACCGATGCACTGGAGCAGCCTCAGATGCGCAGAGTCATTGAGGTCGTCAACACGGCGACCTTCCGCGAGATGGTGCAGCAGCTCGCCGGTTACGATGCTGGCAACACAGGAGAAATCCTGACCCTGCAGCAAGCCTTTGGTCATGCCATGAAAAAATGAGTGACCAGCAATCTATTCCGAAAGAACAGATCACTGGCCTGATACTGGCCGGCGGCAAAGGTACGCGCATGGGCAGCGTGGACAAAGGCTTGCAGTTGTTTCGTGGCGCACCCATGGCGCAGCATGTGCTGCAGCGTTTGCAACCGCAAGTCGGCGCACTGCTGATCAACGCCAATCAGCATGCCGATCGTTATGCCGTGCTGGGCGCGCCAGTGTGGCCCGACGAATTGTCGGGATTTGCGGGACCGCTGGCGGGCTTGCACACAGGGCTTTCTCATTGCCAAACACCGTATCTGGTGACAGCACCCTGCGACTCGCCTTTTATGCCGACTGATCTGGTCGAAAAATTATCAGCGGCACTGATCGCTGCACAGGCTGATATTGCCGTTGCAGTCACTGGCGAGGACGCGACACGGCAGCGCCATCCGGTGTTTTGCCTGCTATCGACTCATCTGAAAGATGACCTTGCCGATTATCTCGGCAAGGGTGGTCGAAAAATGGATGCGTGGTTTACGAGGCATGCGCAGGTTGAGGTCTACTTTGCGGATGAAACGGCGTTTGCAAACATCAACACCGTCGACGAATTGAATGCGCTCAGCGCTCAGTCCGCTGCCTCAGACTGAGCTGGCGCTGCTCTCTTTCGGCTTGAAATGTTTATCACTGATCCTGAACTTGCCGCGACGGTCGCCCATCAGTTGGCGCAGTTCATGGATCGACAGCGCGCTGACTTCGTGCATCCGTATCAGCAACGATGCGGTCACCGGCAAACGACGATGGCGAATTTTGCTGATCACCGGCGGTGATACTTCCAGTGCGCGTGACAGTGCGGCATCGTTTTTGAGATTGAGCTTGCCAATCAGCGAAGCCAATAATTGATCCGGGTCGTAGCGATGGCTTGATGTCGATGCAGTGTGTTCCATAGTATCCTCATGCGAGTGTTGGGGCCACTCGGATTCTGACAACGTGCATTCGGGCTATTTTGATCGTTCACAACGGTGACTGCAGGAAGCTGCCCTGCGGCACCCATTGATGCGTCAGCGCAAACGATCAGGAATCGGCAAGGCCGTTTTGTACTTCACCTGCTTGAGGGCGAAGCTTGATTTGATGTTCTTGATACCCGGAATGCGCGTCAAGTTCTCGAGGATAAAGCGCTCGAGCGCCTGGATATCGGGCACGACAATGCGCAGCAGATAGTCCTCATCCCCCGTCATCAGATACACCTCCATCACCTCGTCGAAATGGCTCACGGCCTT
>JBILCO010000100.1:0-7063 GCA_044353075.1 Burkholderiaceae bacterium | reverse complement strand
AAATCTTGTTGGTAGCGCCTTCTCCGAATCAATAAATGGAGATTCTAAAGATAATCGCATTGATGGTGGATTGGGCAATGACATAATTTTTGGTGGAGATGGCAATGATACTTTGATAGGTGGAGACGGGCTTAACTTGATTAGCGGTGGCTTTGGTCACAACATCATTGACGGCACAAATTCAAATAATTTAACCAACATCACTATTGCTGATTATACTTTTATCAATAGCATTCTAGATATTTTTTCAGGAAGTATAAACTTGAAATTAGACCCTATTTCACTTGCAATTAATTTGAAATTAGAAAAAGGTAACGCAACATTGGTACCATCTGAAGTATCAACGCTTGAATTAATCGATGACTTCATCAACATTTCTTCAGTGAAGACCAGCACCGGAAACGACATAATTATCGGTAATGATCAGGATAATTTTTTCTGGGGTAACGATGGAGATGACTCTATTTCTGGCAACGGTGGTAACGATAGTATTGTGGGCGGGAAAGGTAATGACGTTCTAAGAGGCGGTGACGGCGCCGATATTTTTGTATACGAAGGACCTTTTTCTTCGGGCATAGAAAGAACTGAAGTTGATACTATTTTAGACTTTGGATTTGGCGGAAACGATAAGATTGATTTGCGCGCATTCGTCGGACTTACTGCAAATAACTTGCAAATAGCAAACGGTGAGTACGAAACGAATATTTATATTCGTGAAAATAATTTTACGCAAAGAATTATTTTAGAAAACCCGATTGATAACGAAATTACCCTTGCTGATTTTCTACTCGTTGGTTACAGCACCCCACAAACCAACTTATTTGATGGCTATGCAAGTGTGTTTAACTTAAGCTGATTTTCAGCATCCGGGACAGATACAGCCATGAAATGAAAGCCACCTCCTCATAGGCCTTGAAAAAACGACCCCCGAAGGGGTCGTATGAAATGAGGCCAATACGGAGACTAAATTGACTGCATTGTTTTGTTGAGTATCTTGTGGATACCGCGCCAAACCGGATGGAGGTGTTAGTTACCACTTCCATCCGATTTAACGCAAAAGCCGGACAAAACACCAGCCTACTGCATTAACCTTACTTCGACATCTTGGACACCATCAGCGTGCCGAATTGTGGCATCACGGTGCTCGTAAAAAATTTCTGTAAATCAATTGATACTCATTTGACTGCTTCTGAGTTCCGCCACTGCTGCTCGGCGACTTCCCAGGTACTGAGTGGCTGCAATTCCGGTATCCATGCCAGCCCAGATTTGCCATCGGATGATTTCGCTTCCGGTGACACGATCACATCCAGCAAGGCCGGCAAGTTCTGCATCGCCTCATCAATCGCCGCGCCCAAGTCTTCGGCACGATCTACACGGCGTGCATGCATGCCAAAGGCGCGCGCCATGGCCGCGTGGTCTGCAAACTGCAGGCGGGTACCCACCACCTTGCCGTGCGTATCAGTTTGGTCGTGTACTTCGATCTGCCATGCGCCGTTGTTGGCGACCACGATCAGCGGTTTTGCGCCGTGCCGGACAGCCGTATCGATTTCCATGGCATTGAAACCGAAAGCACCATCACCGGTGGCGACAATAACTTGCCGACCCGGATAAGCCAGACTGGCAGACACACCAAACGCAGTACCCACACCAATACATCCGAGCGAGCCAGGATCGAGATAGCTGCCACCTGACAAACCGACTCGCGCAAAACTCAGAAAATCGCCACCATCAGCCACCACCACCGCGTCGGGCTTCATGCGCGCCTGCAGCTCATGCAACACACGATTAGGATGAATCCTGCCTTCGCTGTCGGAGGGTGCATTGGCCATGCTCTCGCGCAGCTTGCGCGAGCGTGATTCGTGCTGCTCGCGCATGCCGCGTGCCCAATCCTTATCGGTCGCTGGTGTGCGCTGTGCTGCCGCTTTCAGAATGGCGCTGATGGCCGCGGCCGGATGGGCAAACAATTCGACATCACCGCGACGGTTATCACGCAACTCACCCGGACAATCGGCAATGCGCAAGAGCTTGGCTTTGCTGAAGACCGCTGGTGATCCATAGGCCAGCTGAAAATCCATCTTGCGGCCAATCGTGATAACCAAGTCCGCTTCGCCCATTACAGCACCGCGCATCGCGCCAATGAATGAAGGATGTTCGTCGCCCACCAGCCCCTTGCTCTCGCCGGTATCGAGGTATACCGCGCCCAGCTGGTCGAGCAGTGCGTTGATCTCTTTTTTTGCACGTCGCGCACCGCGGCCGGTGATGACCAAGGGGCGCTTGGCCGACCATAGCAATTCGACCGCAGCATCGACTCGCGCTGCATCAGGTTGCATTACCAGCGGTGCCTTTGGCTGAAAATGCTCCGCGAGTTGTACCGGGCTGGGCACAGTGCCACGCAGGGTATCGGTTGGAAAATCCAGATACACCGGACCCGGATCACCACCCTCGCCCATCGCGCGGGACACGGCTTCATCAAGTTCTTGAAGCACCAGCGCAGGCTCGCGCACGGTACGTGCATAGCGTGTAATGGGACGTACCATGTCCACATGCGGCAGATCCTGCAAGGCGCCGCGATTGTCCTGCGCCTGCGGTGGCACACCGGATAGGACGAGCACTGAAGCGCGCGCCGTATGGGCATTGGCGATACCTGTCATCGCATTCGTCATGCCAGGACCCGCAGTCACCATAGCCACGCCCAGTTGACCCGTAAGTTCGCTGTATGCATGCGCCATATACACGGCAGCTCGCTCATCACGTACATCAATTATGCGCAGGCCTTCGGCATCACATTGCATCCACATCGGCATGATGTGACCACCACACAGCGCAAAAATACGATCCACACCGCGTGCTTTCAGAAAGCGTGCGATGACGCCAGCGGCCATGTCAGCGTGGAGTTTGGGAGGTTGCATCATCTCTGTTCCATGATCAGTTCGCCATCGCTGGCTTGGTTTGCTTTTGCTGTTTTTTCAGGTGACGCAAGTCGATCACGCCGGCCTGTTGTCGCGGATCTGTACCTGGCGGGAAGATATGAATCTTCTGCACTTTCGCTGAAGTCCCCATCGGCAAGCTATCCACAAACAAGATCCAGCCCGGCGCCTTGAAATAGGCCATGCGCTCGTAGCACCAATCAAACAGTGCTTGCGCGATCGCTTCTCGCTGCGATACCTGTGCCACATCGTCAGGATTGCGCGCCACCACGCAGGCCATCACTTCCTCTTCACGCACCTCATCGGGTGCTGCCAGCACCGCGACTTGTTTAACCAGATCATGGGCAGTCAGGCAGGCTTCAATTTCAGCGGCAGCAATATTCTCACCCGCGCGACGGATGATATTTTTCTTGCGATCCATAAAATAGAAAATACCCTGCGCATCGCGCATGACCGCATCACCGGTATGGAACCAGCCACCTTTCCATGCACTCTCGGTCGCCTCTTCATTTTTTAAGTACCCGGAAAAAAATCCCTTGCGCGGCGTTTCGGCGCTGTGCCGTATGACCAACTCGCCAGGTTCGCCCGCTGGCACTTCATTGCCGTGCTCATCGACCGCACGCGCCTCTATCCACGGGCTGACGCGACCGAAGGCGCGGGTGTGTATGGAACGAGGCTCGTGATTGTCGGAGATCATGCGACCCGTCTCGGTCATGGCCCACATCTCGACCAGTGGCAGATCAAAGCGCTTTTCAAATACCTCATGCTGGCTAGGCTCAACACCGGCACACAGCGCAAAACGCAGGGTGTGCTGGCGCTCTTCGTCACAAGGCGCGAGCTTGAGCAGAATATTGGGAATCACACCCTGAAACTGCGCAACGGTTGCGCGCGTGGACACTACATCCTTCCACCAAGTGCTGGCATGAAAACGGTCGGGGAAAATCAGACAACCACCCGCAATCAACATGCTTGGCAGCGAAATAGACAGACAATTCGCATGATGCAGCGGCAGAGGATTGTAGAGACGCTCGACACCCTCGGACATCGTCAGGGCACCACCCAGCGTCAGATAATTCAAGCCGAAGGTGTGGAAATACTCGTTGGTGAGTACGCAGCCCTTGGGACGTCCGGTGGTGCCTGACGTGTACAGCAAAGCGGCTTCAGTTTGCGCATTGGGCTCACCCGGTTGGGCAGGGGTAGGCGCTAACGGCAGCGCGTCAGGAAAATCATCGAAAGGCACATAGCGACAAGCACCATGAAGATCGGACTCGACCGCTTGCAGGTCGGCAGCTCTGGACTGCACGCCGACCAACAGCACTGCCTCCGAGTGCTCGACCAGATAATGAATTTCATCGCGCCGGTAATCCGGGTTGACCGGAACCACCGATACACCGAGCGCATTGAGTGCGAGGTAATGAAAAACGAATTCGGGTCGCTGCTCGAAAAGAATAGCAACCCGGTGGCCCAGTCCGTAGCCGGCCGCCTGATAGATCGCTTTTTTGGCTTCTACCTCTTGCGCTGTTTCGCGCCAACTGACTTCCCAGCCCTGCGGATGGTAAGCACGGCCGGGCATTGCTGGCACAGCATACGCAGCACCGTCAGGAAAGCGGGCGACGGTACGCTGAAGCGTCTGATAGAGCGTGCCGAAATTATCTACATGGCTCATCAGGATGCACTCCTGGCGATAGTTCTCGCTACGGGTCCGGCATTGGCCAGCGCTCCGGCGCCGGTCTCAGATGTGAACGACAATGCCTTCATCGTCGCTCCTGTGCTGCACTTCATACTTATCTCCTTTCGAAAGCGAGGCGCTTGAAGAATAATTTTTTGCGCGCCTGTCTTCGGTTTTTATGACTACGACCACGGTACTGCTCCTGCTCTCCCCCCTGCTAATTCTTTTCGTTCACCATCATGCCGCCCGCCCTTGCGCTCAGATTGAGGTTTAGCGTGGACGATGCGTGCGAGATGTGATGGCGCGATAGCTGCTCGGCGCGTACTGCGTCGCCGTCGACGATGGCGTCCAGTATTAGTTTGTGCTGGCCCCAGATATCAGCGGGCGTCTCACCGTGCAGGAGAACCTCACCCATCACACAGCGGAAGTAACTCCAGTGAGGCGAACACGTCTCGGCAATATGGACATTGCCGGATAAGCGGTAAATAAAGAAATGGAAATCCATGTCGGCGTTGACCAGCTGCGCAATCGATCTACTCTCGACGGCAGCCTGCCCAAGCTCGATGTAGCGAGCGCCCTCGGATCGCGCCAGTGCACTACCGCGCTCAGCTGCCTTGGCACTGGCCAGTCCGTCGAGGACACCGCGCACCTCGTAAAGATCACGCACGCGCTGCGCATCTAGCGCCGACACCATCAAACCCCGGCCGGGTGCCTGCGTCAGTATTCCCTGCGATCGCAACAGCAGCAGCGCTTGCTGCACCGGCTGTCTGGAAACGCCAAAGGCCTCGGCCAACTCTTCCTGCACGAGACGGGCATCCGGGCCGAACTTGCCGTCCATGATTTCGGACAAGATGGCCTCGTAAACCTGATCAACCAGACTGGGCTGGGGCGTAATAATTTGCATGTAAGGCGACTTTTGCCAATAAATTAACATCTCTGTATTCTGAATTCAGAATGCGGTGACGATAGCCGCACAGAAAATGGCTGTCAATCAACTTTCCCACAAATTAAATGCAAGTCTGAGGAAATTAAATTCAACAAAACGGGTAAATCTCAGGAAATTCCCGGTTCCCGGTAGAGACCCTCTGGCTTGGCGTAAAATGTTGCGCAGCAGCGAAGACTTGGCCCGCAAAAACGGGCATCAAAAAACCTGAGGCAGATCGGAAACATGAGCAGTCTGAAAGAAAAACTGTACGAACATTTACTGGGCGAGGTTTACTGCAAGCTCGGCGTGTCCCCACTTCACGGCATCGGCGTCTTTGCGCTGCGTGACATACCCAAAGGGACCCAACCGCTCAACAGTATGGTGAGCAAAAAGGAAATCAAGTTTTCACGCATCGAACTGAAAAAAGTACCGAGCAGCGTCCGCAAGCATCTCGCCAGCTTCTGTCTGGTGGAAAAAGGCCGGGTTTTTGCGCCGGAAATCGGTATGAATGCGGTGAATCTGTCGATTTACCTGAACCACTCAAAGACACCGAATCTGCGCTTCAACGACAAGGATGTGCTGGAAGCTATGCGGGATGTTACGCGGGGCGAGGAACTGACGATCGACTATGACGCCAGCTTTGGTGAAGAGCACCTGTTCGGAGAAGATGATCCCAACTACCGCTCAAGCGGACCGGCCCGAAATACCTGAGCTGCTGCGATGTGGACGACTCCGCGCCCACATCCGACCATTCAAGAACTGCGTCGCCTGGCGATCAGGCGGCGCAGTTCTTGAGCTGGACAGGCTCGCCGTGGCGATAGATCTGATTCAATTCCTCGGGCTTGAAATCGATTTTCAGTGGTGAGGTCGGGTCCTGTGCGAGCGGGTGGTCGAGATCGACCAGCGCCATCGCATAGATTGGCTCATAGTCGGTGACGAACAGCGCTTTGTAGCCGTAGTCATCTACCGGCCCGAGATTGTAATAACGCAGACCATTGCGTGCCGCCCAGCGGCAGGCCAGCAGGCAGGCATAGTTGCCGGGTGAACGGGTTTTGAAATCCCGGTTCCACTGGCAGAAGCTGCCATACAACTGATTGTATTTGGGCAGAATGACCGAGACGTCGGTCAGCACCAGTTCGCCTTCGGGTGAATGCACACGCAGCACCAGTACCTCGAGATTTTTTACATAATCGACAAAACCGACGACCTCTTCATCGGCGATATAGCATTTTTCGAAGTGCGCGCCGCCCATCTCGAACATTTCGTCAACGGTCAGGTCTTTACCCTGAATGACCTCTTCCGTGTATTTGAAGCCCCGGTACTGCTTGTCGAATTCACGGAATTTGCGGGAGCGGCGCTCGTCGCACCAGAAGTCGTCCAGCGATGTGTCGACCAGACCATATTTGTCATTAATAGGTACGCCGTAAGGGCTGTCCGGCGGCAGTGCGTAAACCACGAAGGGCCGGGGCGCCATGGCCAGCATTTCGTCGCTGATATCGATATAGGGGCAGAGGGCATCCCAGCGGGTGGTGTAATAGAGGA
>JBILCO010000099.1:0-7070 GCA_044353075.1 Burkholderiaceae bacterium | reverse complement strand
ACCGAGATCGACGAATGCGCCGTAGTCGGTGATGTTCTTGACGATACCGGTCACGATGGTGCCCTCTTTCAGGGTTTCCATCAGCTTCGCACGCTCTTCGCCCATCGATGCTTCGACGACAGCGCGGCGCGACAGCACCACGTTGTTGCGCTTGCGGTCGAGCTTGATGACCTTGAATTCCAGGGTCTTGCCTTCGTACGGCGTGGTGTCCTTGACCGGACGGGTATCGACCAGCGAACCCGGCAGGAAGGCGCGGATGCCGTTGGTCAGCACGGTCAGACCGCCCTTGACCTTGCCGCTGACAGTACCCGTGACCAGCTCGCCCGACTCCATCGCTTTTTCGAGCGAGAGCCAGCTTGCCAGGCGCTTGGCCTTGTCACGCGAGAGGATGGTGTCGCCGAAACCATTTTCCAGTGACTCGATGGCAACGGAGATGAAGTCACCGACGGTGACTTCGAGCTCGCCATTGTCATTTTTGAATTCTTCGATAGGAATGAACGCTTCGGACTTCAGTCCGGCGTTAACAATCACAAAATTGTGGTCAAGGCGAACAACTTCGGCCGAGATGACCTCACCGGAGCGCATATCCTGGCGCTGCAGCGATTCAGCAAATAATGCGGCAAAGCTTTCCATGCCGGATGATGCGGGGGAATTAGTAGCAATAGACATAAGTTAGGATGGTTAGCCAACCAAAGCGGAATTGCCGGGGCTGGGTTAGGTTTTTCAACACCTTGCGACGCGTTGCGCATCACGAGGCACCGGGTACAACGTTACTGCTTTGCTGCGTTTTGTCTTAGTTCGTGCCTTACTTCGGCACTGCCTGATACCAGGCGAGTACTTGTTCGACCGCCTGTTCAATCGTCATTTCGGACGTATCGAGCAAATGGGCACCTTCGGCGGGTTTCAGGGGAGCCACGGCACGCTCGGTATCGCGCGCATCGCGTTCTCGCAAATCCTGCAAAAGGGCTGGCATATTAGCAGGAAAACCTTTGCCAATCAATTGCTTATAGCGCCTGTTCGCACGCGCTTCGACACTCGCGGTCAGAAAAACCTTCAGCCCGGCCTCCGGAAAAATCACGGTACCCATATCCCTGCCATCGGCCACCAGACCGGGCATCTGGCGAAACCCATGCTGCAGATCCACCAGCGCGCGGCGCAGACCGGCCAGCGTCGCAATCCTGGAGGCTGCCAGGCCCACGGCTTCGGCACGAATCGCGTCAGAAACCTCGCGCCCGGCCAGAAGTATGCGCTCACCTTCGAATCGCACGTCCAGCCCTGCAGCAATACGCGCCAGCCCGGGCTCGTCGCCCAAATCCATGCCGGACTCCATGGCCGCCAGCGCGGTCAACCGGTACAGCGCACCCGAATCCAGAAAAGCAAAACCCAGGGTCTGCGCGACCCGACTGGCAACCGTGCCCTTGCCG
This sequence comes from Burkholderiaceae bacterium, assembly GCA_044353075.1. Lineage (GTDB taxonomy): Bacteria > Pseudomonadota > Gammaproteobacteria > Burkholderiales > Burkholderiaceae_D > Pernthalerella. The sequence continues at coordinate 5,646 of JBILCO010000099.1, read as the reverse complement.
GAGGCCGTAGGGCCATCGATGGTGATGACGGGAACGCTGTTCATGAGGATTCAGTCGTGATGAACGATGCGGGCAAAGGCATCAAAATAATCGGGGAAGGTCTTGGCCACGCAGGCCGGATCGTTAATGCGCACTGCAGTGCCCTTGCGCGCTGCGCCATCCAGCGAAGCAAGCGAGAAACACATCGCCATGCGGTGATCGTCATAGGTATCGATGGTCGCAGGCTGAAGCATCACAGGGGGTGTCACCCGCAGATAATCGCTGCCCTCCTCAACCTCCGCACCCAGTTTGCGCAGCTCGGTCGCCATTGCGCTGAGCCGGTCGGTTTCCTTCACGCGCCAGCTGCCGATGTTGCGCAGAATGCTGGTGCCGTCGGCGTACAGGGCGGCCACTGCAATCGTCATGGCCGCATCGGGAATGTGATTGAAATCAGCATCGATGGCCTTCAACACCCCCCCCGAGCGCGCTTCGATCCAGTTGTCGCCCATCGTGATGTGCGCGCCCATCTGCTCAAGCGCTTCGACGAAACGCACATCACCCTGAATGCTGGATTTGCCCACCCCTTCGACGCGAACAGGACCACCGGCAATCGCGCCTGCTGCCAGAAAATAAGAGGCCGATGACGCATCGCCCTCCACATGGAGCACGCCCGGGCTGCGGTATTGCTGACCGGATGCGATTCGAAACGCAGCCCAGTCATCCCGTTCGACCATGACGCCGAAGCGCTGCATCAGATTCAGCGTGATTTCGATATAGGGCTTGGAGATCAGTTCACCGACCACTTCAATGCGCAGTGGATGATCGCGCGCAATCAGCGGTGAGGCCATCAGCAAGGCTGTCAGGAACTGACTGGAAACATTGCCCCGAACCTGCATGAGGTGCGGATGCAAATCGCCGGTGTGGATATGCAGCGGCGGAAAACCCGGCTGACCGGTGTAGTCGATGCGCGCACCGGCGGCATTCAGTGCGTCCACCAGATCCCCAATGGGCCGCTCATGCATGCGCGGTACGCCATGCACCGTGTAGTCACCGCCCATCGCCGCCAGCGCCGCGGTCAGCGGACGAATCGCCGTACCGGCATTCCCCATAAAGAGATCGGCAGATTGCGAGGAAAACTTACCTGCAGCACCGGCGATGACATAGGTCTGGCTCTGGCCCTGCTGCTGCCATGACACGCCGAGTTTTTGCAACGCGGCCAGCATCACCTGCGTATCGTCGGAGGACAGAAGATCACGAATCTCGGTGGTACCGCTGGCCAGCGCCGCCAGCAGCAGCATGCGATTGGAAATGCTTTTCGAACCCGGCAGTTGGATCACGCCGCGCGCGGCGGATCCCGGCGTCAACGCAAGATCATGGGGATAGGTTTTCATGACATCAGTCTCCGCCCTGCTCAAAGGATCGCGCTTGTTCGGCTGCCTCAATCGCAGCAATCCATGCTTGCCGGGCCGCCTGGGCGCCGCCGAATATTGTTTCCAGTGCCGCACCGTCGCCCTGATCCAGCAAGGCGCGAATCTGACTCAGCTTGGCCATATAGGCATCCAGTTCAGTAAGCAAGGCGGTACGATTGGCCAGCGCGATGTCGCGCCACATTTCAGGTGATGATCCGGCGATACGCGTGAAGTCACGAAATCCGCTGGCAGCATATTGAAACAACCGGTCTGCATCCGGGCGAGCGGCGATATCGTCGACCAGTGCGTAAGCGAGCACATGCGGTAAATGACTGACCGCTGCAAATACCGCATCATGGGCCTCGGCCGACAGGTGATGCACCAGCGCGCCGCATTGCTGCCATGCGTCCGTTACACGATTAACGGCGGTTGACGGATTCTCGGGCAAGGCAGTGAGTATCACTTTTTTACCCACATACAAATCAGACAGCGCTGCCTCAGGGCCGTTTTGTTCACGCCCTGCAATCGGATGTCCGGGAACAAACTGCTGAATCTTGCTGCCCAGTGCCGCTCGCGCCGCCAGTGCGACATCGGTTTTTGTGCTGCCGGCATCGGTGACCACCGTCTCTGGCTGCAAATGCGGCGCGATCGCTTGCAGCAGCGCTGTCGTTTGCGCGACCGGTGCCGCAATCAACACCAGATCAGCGCCGGCGACGGCCTGCGCCACATCGTCAGTGTGACTGTCGATAATGCCCAGCGACGCGGCGCGTACCAGCGTTTCACGACGCCGCCCCACACCGACCACCTCGCCGACCGCACCCGATTTTTTCAGCGCCAGTGCAAACGAGCCGCCGATCAGACCGACACCAAAAATCGTGATTTTTCGGAAGGCTTGCATGCTCAGGCCAGCACGGATTTCAGTGCGGTGATGAAAGCCGCATTTTCCTCAGGCAGTCCAATCGACACACGTAGCCATTGCGGCAAACCATAATTGGCTACCGGCCGCACAATCACGCCCTGCTTGAGCAACGCCAGATTGACCTTCGCACCGGCATGATCATCGTCACCCGCACGGAACAACACAAAATTGCCGACCGAAGGTACGTAGTGAATACCCATCTGATCAAAGGCGGCGGTCAGCTGCTGGTAACCCTGGGCATTCATCTCCGCACTCTTTTTCAGAAAGGCTTCATCCTTGAGCGCCGCAATGGCCGCCGCCTGCGCGAGCGAATTGACATTGAAGGGTTGACGCAACCGATTCATCAAATCGGTGAGTCCCGGTTGCGCAATGCCAAAACCCATACGCAAGCCTGCGAGACCATAAGCCTTGGAAAAACTGCGCGACACAATCAGGTTCGGATGCTGTGCTACCCAGTCAAAGGCATCGTAACGCTGCGCGGGTGAGAGGTATTCGGTATACGCCTCATCCAGCACGATGACCACATGGGACGGTACCGAGCGTATGAACGCAGCGATCTGCTCGCCATCGATGAACGTACCGGTCGGGTTGTTCGGATTGGCGACGAAGATCAGACGCGTATCGTCGGCGATCGCGGCGCGCATGGCCGGCAAGTCGTGTCCGAAATCTTTGGCTGACACCACAATCGCACGTGCACCGACGGCCTGTGTAGCCAGCGGGTAAACGGCAAATGAATACTGCGAATACACCACGCTTTGACCCGCCGACACCAGCGAACGTGCCGCCAGCTCCAGAATGTCGTTACTGCCATTACCCAAGGTAATCCACTCTGCCGGCACACCGAATTTGGTGCTGATAGCGCCCTTCAGATCAAAACCATTCGAATCCGGATAGCGCGCCAGATCGGCCATCGCAGCGCTCATCGCCTGCTTCGCTGATTCAGGAATGCCGAGCGGATTTTCATTCGAAGCGAGCTTGACGATGCGGGACTCATCGAGACCAAACTCACGGGCGACTTCGGAGATCGGCTTGCCGCCCTGGTAGGGCGCGATCGCGCGTACGTAATCAGGACCAAAATTCATGGGAATGGCCAATCAAAAAAACAGGCATCAGGAAGTGTGCGGATAAGAGCCCAGCACTTTGAAGAAAGCCGCCTGCGCCTGCAGCTCGGCAAGCGCTTGCGCGACTTTGGTGTCATGTGCATGACCTTCAATATCAACGTAAAAATAATAATCCCAGCGACCGGTGCGGGCAGGACGTGATTCGAAACGCGTCATGGACACGCCATGTTTCGCCAGTGGGGCGAGCAATTCATAGACGGCACCCGGTTTGTTCGCCACCGAGAGCACCAGCGAGGTCTGATCTTTGCCCGATGCAGAAGGCGTCAGACGACCGACAACAAAAAACCGCGTGCGATTGTGCGGATCATCCTGAATGTGCGCATGCGCTACGGCGAGTCCGTAACGTTTGGCGGCCATTTCACTGGCAATTGCTGCGACGCCGCCATCTCCACTCGCCAGACGCGCCGCCTCACCATTGGAAGCCACCGCATGGCGCTCAATGTTCGGGTAGTGTTGATTCAGCCAGGACTGGCACTGCGCCAGTGCCTGAGAGTGCGCGCAGATGCGCATGACTTTGTCCATGCTGCCGCTGCGGGTCATCAGGCTGTGGTGCACAGGCAATGCGACTTCGCCACTGATAGAGAGTGTGGTTTGCAGCAGCAAATCGAGCGTGCGGTTGACGGTGCCTTCGGTCGAGTTTTCGACCGGTACCACACCGAATCCGGCCGTACCCGCCTCGACCGAACGAAATACTTCATCAATCGAGACACAAGGCAACGGATCCACGGCCTGACCGAACTGCCGCCAGACTGCTTGCTCACTGTAGGTACCAACGGGGCCGAGAAAAGCCACGGTGACCCGATTCTCCAGCGCACGGCAGGCTGACATCACCTCACGAAAAATCGACTGCAAGTCGGATGACAGAAGCGGGCCGGGATTCGTGTCGGCAATGCGTGAAAGCACCTGCGCTTCGCGCTCAGGACGAAATACCGGCGCATTGGTCTCGGCCTTCACATGACCGACCTGCTCGGCAACACGCGCACGCTCATTGAGCAAGGCGAGCAATTGCGCATCGATAGCATCGATCTGGTCACGCAACGGTTTGAGTTTGTCGTCACTCATGGCAGCTTGCCTGTCTTTTTATAGGGCACTACGCGTGCAAATTCAACGGACGAACGATGATGCCGCGATCAGCTCGCGTCACCCTCGTCCGTCCCGTTTTCATCTTCACTGTCAGCCTCAAGGATGCGCTGCAAGCCCGAAAGCTTCGCGCCATCTTCAACGGCTATCAGGGTCACGCCTTGCGTTGCGCGGCCCATTTCACGAATTTCGGACACTCGCGTGCGGATCATCACGCCACCGGTTGTGATCATCATGATCTCGTCCATAGGCTCTACCAGCGTCGCAGCCACCACCTTGCCGTTACGATCACTGGTCTGGATCGCGATCATGCCCTTGGTGCCACGGCCATGGCGGGTGTACTCGGTGATTGGCGTACGTTTGCCAAAGCCGTGCTCTGTCGCCGTCAGCACCGACTGTTGTTCGTTTTGCGCGACCAGCAGTGCAATGACGAGCTGCGTTTCTTCCAGATTCATACCCCGCACACCGCGCGCGGTACGACCCATCGGACGCACATCATTTTCATCAAAACGTACCGCCTTGCCAGCATCCGAGAACAGCATCACATCATTTTTTCCATCGGTGAGCGCAGCGCCAATCAGGAAGTCGCCGTCATCAAGATCAACGGCGATGATGCCGGCCTTGCGTGGATTGCTGAAGTCGGACAGCGGGGTCTTCTTGACGGTACCCAGCGAGGTCGCCATAAACACATAACGATCTTCAGGGAAGGTACTGTTCTCCCCGGACAGCGGCAGCACGACGGTAATTTTTTCCCCTTCCAGCAGCGGGAACATGTTGACGATAGGTTTGCCGCGCGAGGTGCGCGAACCCTGCGGCACCTCCCAGACCTTGAGCCAGTACATCCGTCCACGGTTGGAGAAGCACAACATGTAGTTGTGCGTATTCGCAATAAACAGCTGTTCGATCCAGTCGTCTTCTTTGGTCGGTGCCGCCTGCTTGCCACGACCACCACGCTTTTGCGCGCGATACTCGGACAGAGGCTGGGATTTCATGTAGCCGGTGTGCGAAAGCGTTACCACCATATCCTGTGGCGCGATCAGATCTTCGGTGCCGAGATCGGTGGCATTGATTTCGATCTGCGAGCGGCGCACATCCTTATTGCCCTCGCCGTCTTCATTGCGCGCGGCGATCAGCTCAT
>JBILCO010000126.1:0-6515 GCA_044353075.1 Burkholderiaceae bacterium | reverse complement strand
AGTCGGGTGTCTCTTCCGGCCAGCCCAACGAAGAAAAAGGTACCAGTGCCGATGAGAACCAGGTATCTAATACATCCGCTTCACGTGTGAGCGTGCCGTGATAGCCGGCAGCAGCAGCTTTCGCTTTGGCCTCGTCTTCATTGCGCGCAACATAAAAAGTGCCCGTGTCGTCATACCAGGCCGGGATCTGATGGCCCCACCACAGCTGACGTGAAATACACCAGTCCTGAATATTATTGAGCCACTGGTTGTATGTCGTGGTCCAGTTCTCGGGTACGAATTTCACTTCGCCCTGCGCGACTTTTTCCAGCGCGACTTCGGCAATCGATTTGCCCGGAAAATGCGTGCCTTCCGGTGCGGCTTTGCTCATTGCGACGAACCACTGGTCGGTGAGCATGGGTTCGATCACGACACCGGTACGGTCACCCCGCGGCACCATCAGTTTGTGTGGCTTCACCAGCTCCAGCAGTCCTTGTGCATCGAGATCAGCGACGATCTGCTTGCGCGCTGCAAAGCGGTCCATACCTTGGTACGCAGCGGGTGCGTTGTCATTGATCTTCGCGTCCAGCGTCAAGATGCTGATTTGTGCAAGGCCGTGACGCTGACCCACCGCATAGTCATTGAAATCATGCGCCGGCGTGATCTTCACGCAGCCGGTACCAAAGGCTTTGTCAACGTAGCTGTCGGCGATCACCGGAATTTCGCGATCTGTCAGCGGCAGCTTCAGCTGTTTGCCAACGAAAGCAGCATAGCGCTCATCGGTGGGATCGACAGCCACCGCCACATCGCCCAGCAAAGTTTCGGGTCTAGTGGTGGCCACTGTCAAATGCCCGCTGCCATCGACGAACGGATAGCGGATATGCCACATGCTGCCGTCTTCTTCTTCGGATACCACTTCCAGATCCGATACCGCGGTACCCAGCACCGGATCCCAGTTCACCAAACGCTTGCCGCGGTAAATCAAACCCTGCTCATGCAGACGAACGAAGACTTCGGTGACGGCGGTCGACATTTTGTCGTCCATCGTGAAGTATTCGCGGCTCCAGTCGGTGGACGCACCCATGCGGCGCATTTGGCCCGTAATCGTGGAGCCGGAGTGTTCTTTCCACTGCCAGACTTTTTCCAGAAATTTTTCGCGGCCGAGATCGTGGCGCGAGATCTTTTGCGCATCCAGCTGACGCTCAACCACGATCTGGGTCGCAATGCCCGCATGGTCAGTACCCGGTATCCAGGCGGTGTTGTGGCCGCGCATGCGGTAATAACGCGTCAGACCGTCCATGATGGTCTGGTTGAACGCATGGCCCATGTGCAAGGTGCCGGTCACATTGGGTGGCGGCAACTGGATGGCGAACGAGGGTTTGCCCTCATCCAGCGTGGCAGTGAAGTAGCCGCGCTTTTCCCACTCGGTACGCCAGTATTGTTCGATCTCGGTTGGCTCAAAGGCCTTGGCTAATTCCATGATTTTGCGGGTGTTTTTCGAAACGGCAGATTATACGGGGAAGCAGGCAGCGCGCTGGTCGCGCGACCAGATCGCCGCGAATTTTTTCATCAGCGAAAACAGCGTTTGTATTACCAGAATCGGCATAGATCCCGGCCTACGCCGGCATGGCGATTTTGAGCCCAACAGTTTTTAAAAACATCATCCCGGGGATCAATCGAGGTGAATAATTGCGGTGAAGATTTGTGATGGCTCACGGGCGGATCGTCCGCCGCGGCGGCTCAAGGGCTATAATCACAACCGCTGTGCCAGCCACAGCCAAACGCTAGGGGTCCTGCCAACGAATGTTCGGCAGGTGAGACATACCCTCGAACCTGATCTGGATAATGCCAGCGTAGGAAAGCGACAGACGAGCATCCTGCTTCCCTGACCGTTTCCTTCGCAAATTGACAAGCAAAGGAAGCACATGAACGCCAATCCGCAGTTCCTCGCCGCCACCGCCACGGTGGACGAAGCCGCGATCCAACCGCTGCCGAACTCGCGCAAGATCTACGTGCAAGGCTCACGCCCCGACATTCAGGTGCCTATGCGCGAGGTTAGTCAGAGCGACACGCCCGCTTCCTTTGGTGCCGAGAAAAATCCACCCGTCTATGTTTACGACACCTCCGGCCCTTACACCGACCCTACGGTAAAAATCGATATTCGTTCCGGATTGCCGGCCTTGCGTGCCGCATGGATTGCCGAGCGCAATGACACCGAAGAGCTGTCCGGCCCGACCTCGCAGTACGGCACCGAGCGTCTGAATGACCCCAAGCTCGCCGAGCTGCGTTTCAACCTGCACCGCAAGCCGCGCCGCGCGATAGCAGGCAAGAACGTCACCCAAATGCATTACGCGCGTCAGGGCATCATCACGCCGGAGATGGAATACATCGCCATTCGCGAAAATCTGCATCGCAAGGAATACATCGAAAGCCTGAAGGCCTCGGGCCCCAATGGTGCGAAGCTAGCCGAGTTGATGGGCCGCCAGCATCCTGGTCAGTCGTATGGCGCAGCAATACCTGCGGAAATCACGCCGGAATTCGTGCGCAGTGAAATCGCCCGCGGTCGCGCGATTATTCCCAACAATATCAACCACCCCGAGAGCGAGCCGATGATCATCGGTCGCAATTTCCTCGTGAAGATCAATGCCAACATCGGTAACTCGGCGGTGACATCCTCCATCGGCGAAGAAGTCGAGAAAATGACCTGGTCGATCCGCTGGGGCGGCGACACCGTGATGGATCTGTCGACCGGCAAGCATATTCATGAAACCCGCGAGTGGATCATCCGAAATTCACCGGTGCCGATTGGTACCGTGCCTATTTATCAGGCACTGGAAAAAGTGAATGGGAAGGCCGAAGACCTGACCTGGGAAATTTTCCGCGACACACTCATCGAGCAAGCCGAGCAGGGTGTGGATTACTTCACCATTCATGCGGGTGTTTTGCTGCGTTATGTACCACTGACCGCCAAGCGCATGACCGGTATTGTGTCGCGCGGTGGTTCCATCATGGCGAAGTGGTGTCTGGCGCATCACAAGGAATCGTTCCTGTATGAGCATTTCGAAGACATCTGCGACATCATGAAAGCCTACGATGTGGCATTTTCACTCGGTGATGGTCTGCGTCCCGGCTCCATCTATGACGCCAACGATGAAGCGCAGCTCGGTGAACTGAAAACACTCGGTGAGCTGACGCAAATCGCTTGGAAGCATGATGTGCAGGTGATGATCGAAGGCCCTGGTCATGTGCCGATGCAGATGATCAAAGAAAACATGGATCTGCAACTCGAGCAGTGCCATGAAGCGCCGTTCTACACGCTTGGCCCACTCACGACCGATATCGCACCGGGCTATGACCACATCACTTCAGGTATAGGCGCCGCCCAAATTGGTTGGTATGGCACGGCGATGCTTTGCTATGTGACGCCGAAAGAGCATCTTGGTTTACCCAACAAGGTCGATGTGAAGGACGGCATCATCACCTACAAGATCGCCGCGCATGCGGCGGACTTAGCCAAGGGTCATCCGGGCGCGCAGATTCGCGATAACGCCTTGTCGAAAGCACGTTTTGAATTCCGCTGGGAAGATCAATTTAATTTGGGTCTGGATCCGGACAAAGCTAAGGAATTTCACGATGAAACCCTGCCCAAGGATTCCGCGAAGGTGGCGCATTTCTGCTCGATGTGCGGCCCGCATTTTTGCTCGATGAAGATCACGCAGGAAGTGCGCGACTATGCGGCCAAGGAAGGTATTACTGAAATCGCGGCGCTCAAGCAAGGTATGGAAGTCAAGGCAGTGGAGTTTGTGAAGGCCGGTGCCGAGTTGTATCGCAAGCAGTGATCATGAGCGCGACGATCTCTATTGAGCTCAATGGCGAGGCGCGCATGATTAGCGACAGCGATAACGTGCAGGATCTGGTCGATGCTTTGCTGCTGACGAATCAGGCGCTGGCTGTAGCCGTCAACCGTGAGGTGGTGCCGCGTGCGAAATGGCGCGAGCATCGGTTTGCGATTGGCGATAAGGTGGATATCGTGCGCGCGATTGGTGGTGGGTGACGATTTATAAGTCATCTGAACGTAAATCCGTCACCCCGGCGCAGGCCGGGGTCCGGTGTCTTTTGATGGCATAGGAATACATCATGAAGCTGAATGACCTGAACCAAGACCCAGGCCTCACCATCGCAGGCAAAACCTACCGCTCCCGCTTGTTAGTCGGCAGCGGCAAATACAAAGACCTTGATGAGACTCGCCTTGCGACCGAGTCCAGTGGTGCTGACATCATTACGGTTGCCATACGCCGCGTGAACATCGGGCAAGATCCGAATGCACCCAATCTGCTGGACGCCGTGCCGCCATCGAAATACACCATCTTGCCCAATACGGCAGGCTGCTATAACGCGAAAGACGCGGTCTACACGCTGCAGCTCGCACGTGAACTGCTCAATGGCCACAAGCTGGTCAAACTCGAAGTGCTGGGTGATGAAAAAACCCTGTTCCCGAACATGCCCGAGACCTTGAAGGCTGCCGAGACTTTAGTAAAAGACGGCTTCGATGTGATGGTCTATTGCAGCGACGACCCGATACAAGCCAAGATGCTCGAAGACATCGGTTGCTGCGCGATCATGCCGCTGGCCTCATTGATCGGCTCGGGCATGGGTATTCTGAATCCCTGGAATCTGTCATTGATCATCGAGCAATCCAAGGTGCCGGTGCTGGTGGATGCCGGCGTGGGTACCGCGTCCGATGCCGCGATTGCGATGGAACTGGGTTGCGATGGCGTGCTGATGAATACCGCGATTGCCGGTGCCAAAGACCCGATCCGCATGGCACGCGCCATGAAGCTGGCGATCGAAGCGGGCCGTGAAGCGTTTCTCGCCGGCCGTATTCCGCGCCGTTTCGCTGCGTCGCCCTCCTCGCCGATGGCGGGTCGCGTCGCATGAACAAACCTTGCGTACTGGTGTTCGCCGGGCTCGATCCCAGCGGTGGCGCTGGTGTGCAGGCGGATATGGAAGCGATTGCCGCCATGGGTGGGCATGCGCTGACGATCGTGACAACGCTGACCGTGCAGGACAATGATCACGTGAAGGCGGTGCATGCGGTTGACGTCGGTATCTTGCGTGAGCAAGTCCGCGTGCTGTGCGAGAAAATTAAAATCGCTGCGATCAAAATCGGCATCACTGGCAGTCGGGAAAATGTCACGCTGATTGCTGAAACAATCCAGCGGCTCAGACAACAAACACCTGATTTGCCCGTGGTGCTCGACCCGGTACTGGCCAGTGGCAACGGTGATGCACTCTCGCGCGAAGACGCCGTGTCGATGATGCGCCCGTTGCAGTCACTGGCCACGCTGATTACGCCGAATTTGCCAGAGGCGATAAGGCTCTGTGATGGCGAAACATCGCTGGCAGCACAGGCCACCCATTTGCTGACACACACGTCTCACGTGTTAATCAAAGGCGGTCATGGCGAGGGCGATGAGATTATCAATACCTGGTTCAGCGCATCGCCTGAGCAAACATGGCGCTGGCCACGCCTGAGCGGTAGTTTCCATGGCTCGGGTTGTACGCTGGCCTCGGCGATTGCCGCTTGCCTCGCCACAGGGCTGGACATGCAACAGGCCTTGTCGACAGCGCAGCACTGGGTGCAAGGATCCCTGGCTAAGGCTTATTCCATCGCGGACGGGCAGCGCATTCCTGCGCGAACCGTCATGCAACGACCGGAGGTTTCATGAAAGGTTTGTATCTTGTTACACCCGATTGGGATGACACCGATCAATTACTGCGCGTGACTGAGTCAGCATTACAGGTCGGTGTTGGTTTGCTTCAGTATCGCCATAAAACTGCAACCGATGCTCTGCGTTTGACGCAAGCGACGGCACTGCAAGCCCTCTGCCGTCAATATAAGGTGCCTTTCATCATCAATGATCATCTCGCCTTGTGTGAGGAACTTGATGCCGATGGTGTGCACGTGGGCGGTACGGATGCCACGGTGGCCGCAGTCCGCTCCATGATCGGGCCGAATAAAATTCTGGGCGCTTCCTGTTACGGTGATTTGCAACGAGCACAGGAGGCGGCAACCGCGGGCGCCAGCTATGTGGCCTTTGGCGGCTTTTATCCATCGCGGGTAAAAAAATATGAGGTATCCACGCCGGTTGATATCGTCTCGCGTGCGAAAGCGGCAATCACTTTGCCCGTTTGCGTGATTGGCGGCATGACGCCGCAGAACGCAGTGCCTCTGGTGGCTGAAGGTGCTGACATGGTGGCGGCCATCAGTAGCGTTTATCAGCACGAGCATCCCGCATCAGCTGTGTCTGATTTTTTCAGGCTTTTTACTCAATAAGTTTCAGATTTTCCATTTTCAGAGCCAGCTGCGGGAGAATGAAAGAACATCAGCAGCTGAAAAATGAAAGAAAGTCAGTGTCTTTGCTTTATCGACGGGCGCCAGGCGACTTTATACTTTCCACCAACACCATCCACTAACGCCTCCCACTCACGGTTCACGGCCAAATTTAGCTGACTGAGCGGTAAGCCATCTCAAG
>JBILCO010000095.1:0-7138 GCA_044353075.1 Burkholderiaceae bacterium | reverse complement strand
CTGCGTGATGGCGACGATAGCCATCGAGGAAATGAGCGATGCGACCAATGGCAGCGGTCAGGTCATCCGTATTGGGCAGGAACACGACACGGAAATGATCGGTGGTCGGGCAGTTGAAACCTGTACCCTGAACAATCAGCACACGCTCTTCGGCCAGCAGATCATAGGCAAACTGCTGATCGTCTTGAATCGGATACATTTTCGGGTCCAGACGGGGAAACATGTACAGCGCTGATTTTGGCTTGACGCAGGTGACGCCGGGAATCGACGTGAGCAACTGGTGCGCCAGATCGCGCTGACGCAGCAGCCGCCCACCGGGGCCCACCAGATCATCAATGCTTTGATAGCCACCCAGAGCAGTCTGAATCGCAAATTGACCGGGAACATTCGAACACAGTCGCATCGAAGCGAGCATATTCAACCCCTCAATGTAATCCTTCGCATGCTTTTTTTCGCCCGACACGATCATCCAGCCAGCGCGATAGCCGCATGAGCGGTAGTTTTTTGACAAACCGTTAAACGTGATGAACAGCACATCATCAGCCAGAGAGGCCAGCGAGGTGTGCGTGGCACCGTCGTACAAAACTTTGTCGTAAATCTCGTCAGCGAAAATGATCAGCTGGTGCTGACGTGCCAGTTCGACGATCTGCTGCAGCAAGGACACCGGATACAGTGCGCCGGTAGGGTTATTGGGATTGATAACGACAATTGCGCGGGTATTGGCATTGATTTTTTTGCGAATATCCTCGATGTCCGGAAACCAGTCTGCCTGTTCGTCGCAGACATAGTGCACGGGTCTGCCGCCCGACAGACTGACGGCGGCCGTCCACAACGGATAATCCGGCGCCGGCACCAGCACCTCATCACCGGTATTGAGCAGCGCATTCATGCTCATGACGATCAGCTCGGAGGCGCCATTGCCGAGGTAAATATCGTCAATGGTCACGCCAGCGATCTTTTTTTCCTGGCTGTACTGCATGATCGCCTTGCGCGGTGCGAACAGCCCCTTGGAATCGGTATATCCGGACGCGTTGCTCATATTCCGGATCATGTCCTGGACGATTTCATCGGGCGCATCAAAGCCAAACGGCGCAAGATTGCCGATATTGAGTTTGATGATCTTGTGACCCTCTTCCTCCATCTCGCGGGCTTTTTCGAGCACAGGTCCGCGGATGTCGTAACAAACGTCGGCCAGTTTTTTGGATTTTTGGATAGCTTTCACGGCGGGATCCTGCTTCGGTTGGCGTGCGGGCAAACACAGTGTTGCACCGCGAAAAAACAAGCATTTTGCCCCAAAACGGGCAGGTTTACCAATGAAGGCGCCGATGAGCTCTGACCGGAAAGTTTTGTGGCGGCGTAACTGGGTTCCCGCCCTTGGTTTTTTACCCTTCCCTGCCTGAATAGCTGGGCCAGCCTGCCATAAAATGCCTGTTTTTTCAGCATCTCCTGGGCGTTTAACGCCGGCCCGGACATCTCGGGATAAAATGTCTCGGCTATGAAATTACACGCGACGACAACCCAGCAATATCAGACCATCACCGGATATGAGGAAGACTGGGTCGAAATCAACGCGGTCCGTTGGGGGCAAAGCCTGATTGTCTTGCCCGAGTCTGCGCCGGTTGTCTGGCCGGTTGCTTCCTTTGAGTCACTCCGTGCCGGCGATTTCGCAGCCCTGGAAGCGACTGAACCCGATCTGGTGATTCTTGGCACCGGCCTGAAGCAACGATTCATCGCCCCGGGGCTGATCGGCAGTCTGCTGTCGCGGCGTATCGGCGTGGAATGCATGGACAACCAGGCGGCCTGCCGCACTTACAATATTTTGATGGCTGAGGGGCGAAAGGTCGCGCTGGCGCTGATCCTCACCGGTATGCACACTACACCCCCCGAACAAGGAGATTAAATGGGAGATCGTCCCTCGATTCTGAACATGACTGTTCCCGATTTCAACGCGCCCATGACGGGCAGTACACCTTTTCAGCTGTCCGATTACCGGGGTAAGAAAATAGTCCTGTATTTCTATCCCAAGGACAACACGCCCGGCTGCACCACTGAAAGCCTGCAATTCCGCGATCTGTATCCAAAATTCCGTGCGGCGGGCTGCGAAATTTTCGGCATCAGCCGTGACAGCCTGCGCTCTCACGACGGCTTCAAGTCAAAACTCGAGTTGCCGTTTGAATTGATTGCCGACACAGATGAAACCGTTTGCACGATGTTTGATGTCATGGTGATGAAATCTATGTACGGTAAAACTGTGCGGGGCGTCGAGCGCTCGACATTTGTGATTGACGCTGCCGGCAAAATAGTGAAAGAATGGCGTGGAGTGAAGGTTCCAGGACACGTTGATGAGGTTCTGGAAGTAATTGAGGGTCTTGCCTGATTTACCACAACTCCTTGAAAATAAACAATTTTTCAAACAAAAGGCTGTTTAAGCAAAAGGTAATGAACCTTTTTCTTAAACAGCCTTTTCAGTTTTATTCGCATTATTTTGATTGGTTGAATATCACTGGTTTTGTCTTTTCCACTTTTCAAGCACGAGGATCTGATGCCCCTGCCTAAAATGCCTGCCAAACCCGCTGCACTGCTCTCTCCGGTTGATTATCCCAAGGCAGAAAAAGGCAAATCCCTGAAACCCCCGATCGCGTTAGTGCAGCCCCCTGTTCCGCCGATCCCGGTGCCGCAGGCGAGGAGCCGCTCGGATGCGGCCACGAAAGACAAACCGGCCTCCAAGCCGCAGCGCAGCGATACCCACCCAAAGTCATCCATCAGCCGCTCCGCTGACAAGCGGGGGGTGACCAAATTATTTGTTCTTGATACCAACGTGCTGATGCACGACCCGACCTCGCTATTCCGCTTTGCCGAGCATGATGTCTACCTGCCGATGATCACGCTGGAGGAGCTCGACAATCACAAGAAGGGTATGTCCGAGGTGGCTCGTAATGCGCGTCAGGTGTCGCGCTCGCTCGATGCACTGGTCGCCGATGTGTCGGAAGATGCCATTGATGGCGGCATTCTGCTCAGCAAACTGGGCAACAAGGATGCCAGCGGGCGCCTGTTCTTCCAGACCCGCCTGGGCCGCTGGACGCTGCCTCCGGAACTGCCCGAGGGCAAAGCAGACAATCAGATCCTGGGTGTGGTGCGCGCACTGCAAGAGCAGCATCCTGCGCGGCCGGTGGTGCTGGTCTCCAAGGACATCAACATGCGTATTAAGGCGCGTGCGCTGGGGCTGCCTGCGGAAGAATATTTCAATGACCATGTGCTGGAAGATACGGATCTGCTCTACTCCGGCATCCTGCAGTTGCCGGATGATTTCTGGATCCGTCACGCCAAAGGCATGGAATCGTGGCAGGAAAACCGCCAGGGTATGGGTACGACCTTTTACCGCGTGACCGGACCGATGGTAGCGGCGATGCTGGTCAACCAGTTTGTGTACACGGAGCCGGGTAACGGCGAACCCTCGTTTTACGGTCAGGTCGCGCAGATCAATGGCAAAACTGCGGTCCTTCGTACGCTGCGTGATTTTGCCCACAATAAAAATAACGTCTGGG
Organism: Burkholderiaceae bacterium; assembly: GCA_044353075.1. Taxonomy (GTDB): domain Bacteria; phylum Pseudomonadota; class Gammaproteobacteria; order Burkholderiales; family Burkholderiaceae_D; genus Pernthalerella. The sequence continues at coordinate 3,593 of JBILCO010000095.1, read as the reverse complement.
GTATCACCTCACGCAACCGCGAACAAAATTTCGCACTGAATCTGCTGATGGATCCCGAATGCGACTTCGTCACGCTGCTCGGTCAGGCCGGCACCGGCAAGACGTTGCTGGCGCTTGCAGCGGGTCTGGCACAGGTGCTGGAATCGAAAACCTACAATGAGATTATCGTCACGCGCGTGACGGTCCCGGTCGGTGAAGATATTGGTTTCCTGCCGGGCACCGAAGAAGAAAAAATGTCACCCTGGATGGGCGCGTTTGATGACAATCTCGAAGTGCTGAATAAATCAGACTCGGATGCCGGTGAATGGGGGCGTGCTGCGACGCAGGAATTGATCCGCTCACGGATCAAAATCAAATCCCTCAATTTCATGCGCGGACGCACCTTCGTCAGCAAGTATCTGATCATTGACGAAGCGCAGAACCTGACGCCCAAGCAAATCAAGACGCTGGTAACGCGTGCCGGCCCCGGCACCAAGATCGTCTGCCTTGGCAATATCGCGCAGATTGATACGCCGTATCTGACCGAAGGCTCCAGCGGGCTGACCTACGTGGTGGATCGCTTCAAAGGTTGGGGACACAGCGGCCATATCACGCTCGCACGCGGCGAACGTTCGCGGCTGGCGGACCACGCCAGCGAAGTTTTGTAGCCTCAGAAGCTTTCAGTAAAAACCAGGAGGCTTTCGGGCAGCGCATGACCGCCGGAAAGCCTTCAGGATCACTAAAGCCACTGTCGCCCGAGCCACCAGGCAATCGCTGCGATAAAGGCCGAGGCCGGGATGGTGAATACCCATGCCCAGACGATGTTGCCGGCCACGCCCCAGCGTACTGCCGACATCTTGCGCGAAGAACCAACGCCGACAACAGCACCGGTGATGGTGTGGGTAGTTGAGACGGGAATTCCCATCGCAGTGGCGAGAAATAAAGTCATCGCACCACCGGTCTCGGCGCAAAATCCACCGACGGGTTTGAGCTTGGTAATCTTCTGCCCCATGGTCTTGACGATGCGCCAGCCACCAAACAAGGTGCCCAGGCCGATCGCAAGATAGCAGGAAACAATGACCCACATCGGCAATGGATCGGATGCCGTGCTGACACCGGCGGCAATCAGCAGCATCCAGATGATGCCCATGGTTTTTTGTGCATTGTTACCGCCATGACCGAGGCTATACATCGACGCCGATAGTAACTGCATGCGCCGGAACCATTTATCCACGCGCTGTGGAGTGCTTCGTACGAAGAGCCAGGAAACGATCAACATCATCAGTGACCCAAACAGGAAACCAAGCAAAGGCGATAGCACGATAAAGCTGATAATTTTGATCAGGCCACTTGACATCAGAGAGTCCGTCCCGGCTTTGGCGACGGCCGCTCCCACCAACCCGCCAATCAGCGCATGCGAAGAGGATGAGGGAATACCGTAGTACCAGGTAATAAGATTCCAGACGATGGCACCGGCGAGCGCACCAAAAACAACATAGTGATCCACCACCGAGGGATCGATCGTGCCTTTGCCGACGGTCGTTGCCACTTGCAGCTGAAAGACCAGAATGGCGATGAAGTTGAAGAATGCGGCGAGCAACACGGCATTTTGCGGCTTGAGCACACCCGTTGATACCACCGTGGCAATGGCGTTCGCGGCGTCATGAAATCCATTCATGAAGTCAAACAGTAGTGCGAGAATAATCAGAGCGCCGAGCACATAAATGCTGATGTTTAAGGTCTGCATGTCTGCGATCAGGCGTTCTCGACGATGATACCCTCGACGATGTTGGCGACATCCTCGCAGCGGTCAGTGACGGTTTCGAGAATTTCATAAATGGCTTTGAGCTTGATGAGGTTGCGCACATCAGGCTCTTCACGAAACAGTTTGGACATGGCCGCACGCATGACGTGATCAGCATCGGACTCCAGGCGATCAATTTCAGCGCAGATAGTCAGTATTTCACGCGCATTGTTCATGTTGTGCAGCAGCGAGACGCTTGCCAGCACTTTTTCACAGCAGGTCTGGCAGAGTTCTGCCAGTCGCTTGGCCTCAGGTGTAATTTCCTTGATGTCGTACAGCCATATCGTCTGACCGACGTCTTCCATCAGATCGAGAATGTCATCCATGCGGGTGATGAGCTGGTGAATATCATCCCGATCCAGCGGCGTAATGAACGTTTTATGCAGCATCTCCAGTGTTGCATGCGTCACTTTGTCTGCCTGCTTTTCGATGGTCTCGATCGCATGAACCCGATGCTCGAGATCGTCGAAATTGGTCATCAGTGCTACCAGTTCTCTGCCACCTTTGACGCAAAGCTCACCGTGCTGAATAAACAAATCAAAAAACTTGCCCTCGGTGGGCATCAAACGTCCAAACATGTTTCGACTCCCTGGAATGCATCGATCCCAATGCAGACTTATTCACCGCTGCTGTAGGGTGAAGCACTGCCTGTGTAATTTTCAAATTTTGTATATTGGCCGAGGAAGGTCATGCGAACGCTGCCGATCGGACCATTACGCTGCTTGCCGATAATAATTTCAGCCATGCCTTTTTCTGGCGTATCCGGGTTGTACACTTCATCGCGGTAGATGAACAAAATCAGATCGGCATCCTGCTCGATTGCGCCGGATTCACGCAAATCCGACATCACGGGTCGCTTGTTGGGACGCTGCTCAAGCGAACGATTCAGCTGGGACAATGCAATCACCGGGCAATTCAGTTCTTTGGCCAGACCTTTGAGATTACGAGAGATCTCCGAGATTTCGGTGGCTCTGTTCTCGCCGGGAGAATTGGCAGACATCAGCTGAAGATAATCGACAATGATCAGCCCGAGCTTGCCGCAGGTCCGGGCCAACCGGCGCGAACGGGCGCGCAACTCGATGGAATTCAGCGCGGGGGTCTCGTCGATATAGACCTGCGCATCATTCATCTTCTGGATGGCGTGCGTCAGGCGCGGCCAGTCGTCATCGTTGAGTCGGCCTGTCCGCAGACGATGCTGATCAAGGCGGCCGACTGAACCCAGCATACGCATTGCCAGCTGTGTACCGCCCATCTCCATCGAAAAAATCGCTACAGGCAAACCACTTTCGACGGCAACGGTTTCGCCGATGTTGACGGAAAACGCCGTTTTACCCATCGAGGGTCGGCCAGCGACGATGATCAGATCGCCCGGCTGCAAGCCTGATGTCATGCGATCCAGATCAACGAACCCAGTGGGTACACCGGTAATGTCATTCTGGTTATCGCGGTTGTAGAGCTCATCAATTCGTTCGACGACTTGCGTGAGCAGCGGCTGAATTTCCTGGAAACCCTGATTACCGCGCGCGCCCTCTTCGGCAATGGCAAAGATTTTAGATTCTGCCTCGTCGAGCATTTGCTTGACTTCTTTGCCCTGCGGGTTAAACGCGGCGCTCGTGATCTCATCAGAGACCGTAATTAATTTTCGCAGGACACCGCGATCACGAACGATTTCTGCGTAACGACGAATATTGGCGGCAGAGGGTGTGTTTTGCGCAAGCGCATTGAGGTAGGCAATACCGCCGGCCTCTTCTGCCTTGGCCGCTGACGTCAGGGTTTCAAAAACGGTAATGACATCGGCAGGACGCGACGC
>JBILCO010000094.1:0-7156 GCA_044353075.1 Burkholderiaceae bacterium | reverse complement strand
GATCATTTGCTGGATGCGGCGCTCGAAGCGGGGCTAGATCTGCCCTTCTCCTGCAAGGCGGCCGTGTGCTGCACCTGCCGGGCGAAAGTGCTCGAAGGGCAAACCGCGATGGACAAGAACTTCACACTGGAAGCCGATGAAATGGCACAGGGTTTCGTGCTGTCGTGTCAGGCGCGCGCGCTGGGGAAAACGGTGTGCATCAGCTTTGATGAGCGCTGAATGGGTGAACAGATTATCACGCCGTCAGCGAATCAAAATCCGGAAAACGTTCGTGCAGTGTCTCGTCCCGCATCGGAATGGTTTCGTCAGCCAGTCGCATGATGGCATCAAGGTGCCGGTCCGACAAAGGCTCCAGCCGCTGATACAGTTCCTTGCACAGCAGCCGCGCGCTATGCCCGGACCAGTCCGCTGGCAGCAATACCTCCGGCAGCTCAGGATCGCGCAGCAGCAGACGACGATAGTCGTGAATCAGAAGGATACGCAGTAAAAATGCCTGCGCCTCTGCGCCTTCCTGCAGGGAGCTCGCACGCAACTGATCGAGCATGGGTTGATACGTTGCGACAAAGGCCGAGTAATCGCTGGCCAGCTTCGTCAGATCCCATGCACGCGTGACCAGGTCCGCATCAGACGCCGCCAGCGTCGAACGGAAATCTGTCGCCACCATCGGCATCAGGCCGGGCAAGACGCTCTCCAGCCCTTCCGCCAGTAGCGCATCCAGTGCCTCGCCCAGATCGGCACTCGGATGAATGAAACAATTACCCGCTACCACCCCGAAACCTTTCCAGAACAGCGTGCGCCTGAGTTGCTCTTTTTGGCGAGTGTCGACGTCATTGACCAGCAGGATCATTCGCCAGCGACGATCCCAGACCGGGGAGCGCGATGAATAAATTTGTCGTGAGGCTTCTTCGAAGCGCCGTCGTCCGGACGGCGTGAGTGCATAGTTGGATCGCCGCCCAACTGTCTCTGCGCCTAGCCAAGCGTCTTTGACCAGACGAAATACGGAGGTGCGAATCAAGCGGTCATTGAGATTCAGCGGCTCGAGCAGACGGATCAGGCTACCCAGCCAGATACGCCCGCCGCGCGGCAGCACGGCATCGCCGAACACGGTGATGATGAGAGAGGTTGCCTGAATACGGCGCAAGCGCCTGAATTGGTCAATCCTTGCCGCGATGAGATCAGTCACGCTGGTTTACAGAGTCGGGAACGGGGAAATTTTACCGCACGTGATCGGGCGAAATACCACTTCACACCCCCGCCTGCCGGATCATATTGCGCGCGATGACCAGTTGCTGGATCTGCGTCGTTCCCTCGTAAATGCGGAACAGCCGTACATCGCGATAAAACCGCTCGATCGCATAATCGGCCACATAACCCGCACCGCCATGAATCTGCACCGCTCGGTCAGCGACACGGCCGCACATTTCGGAGGCGAACATCTTGCAGCAGGAGGCTTCGGTGGATACGTCTTCATGATTGTCGCGGCGGCGCGCCGCATCCAGGGTCATGCACCGCGCTGCATAAATTTCGGCTTTGCTGTCGGCCAGCATCGCCTGCACCAGCTGGAAATCGGCAATACGCTGGCCGAACTGCTGGCGCTCCATTGCATAACGCAAGGCGTCCTCAAGCATGCGCTCCGCTACACCGACACAGACGGCGGCAATATGCAGGCGACCTTTATCGAGGACTTTCATCGCGGTCTTGAAACCCACACCTTCGATGCCACCGATAAGGTTAGCTGCCGGTACCCGGCACTGGTCAAAAATCACGTCGCAGGTGTGCGCACCGCGCTGACCCATTTTGCGATCCACCTTGCCCAGCGAAAGCCCTGCGGTACCCTTTTCCACGATAAAGGCTGATATACCACCACTGCCCTTATTGGCAGTGTCCGTACGCGCCATGACGGTAAAGATGCCAGCCTCAGGCGCATTGGTGATGTAGCGCTTTGTACCGTTCAGTAGGTAGTGGTCGCCATCGCGAACTGCGGCGGTGCGCAAGGATGCAGCATCTGAACCGGACTCTGGCTCGGTGAGTGCAAATGAGGCTACCAATTCACCCGACGCAAGGCGTGGCAGATAACGCTGCTTTTGCTCTGCGGTGCCGTCGATAATCAGTCCTTGCGATCCAATGCCGTTGTTCGTGCCTACCAATGAACGAAACGCCGGCGAGGTCCGGGCGAGTTCGAAGGCGACCAGCACTTCTTCTTCCATCGTCAGTCCCAGCCCGCCGTATTCTTCTGGAATGCACAAGCCGAACAGCCCCAACTCGCGCATTTCGGCAATCAGCTCTTCCGGGATCGCGTCGGTCTCGGCAACGAGGTCTTCATTCGGCATCAGACGTTCCCGAACGAAGCGGGAGACGCTGGCCAACAGAAGGGCGAGGGTTTCTTCATCTCGGATCAATTAGTTCACCTGGTATCAAGTTTTCACGGACCAGACCGCCTCATGCGGTCACTGCATCCGGCCACTATACCAAGGTTGCCATTAAGAAATGTGGTGTCTGCTTGCAGCGCGACTGCTGGAGTCGATCGGTTATGTACCGCCAGCCGAAGCTGAGGCAAACCACTGGCAGCAGCTTATAGCGAGGCCACTCCGGCGGCTTCAACGTAAACTAACTGACCTCCACGAATTCCGGGGCGATTCATGACTGAGCTTTGCATGATTGGTTTGCAAGGAGTAGTAATGCTCGGCCGAGATGATCACGGTATCGAGTTGGCCCGCCTTCTCGACGAACACAGGTTCGAGCTTGGCTTGGCGTGGGCGGAAAGACTACCGAACCGATTCTTCGCTTCAGTGGCAGAGACTCGCATGAGGGACTCCTGAAGATATTAGCCAGTTTAGCCAATGATTTGTCGGGACGGCAAGCAATCGCTCGAACCTAAGACGCGGTGTTCGCAGGAACATCGCCCGCTCCACCCGAAAACAAAATGCCCGCTTCGCAGCGGGCATTTTTAGTATTACTGGCGGAGACCGAGGGATTCGAACCCTCGATACAGGTTTAAGCCCATATGCTTCCTTAGCAGGGAAGTGCCTTCGACCACTCGGCCAGGTCTCCACTTGCCGGCAGGTGAGACACCCACAGCGGCAAAGAACCGGATGATAGCTTTCTGCTGCCTTTTGGTCAATGAAACCGGGCTAATGCAGCGAAAAGCGCAGGAAATCAGCCCTGTTCCAGCCCGAAAGCCTTGTGCAGCGCTCTGACGGCCAGTTCCATGTACTTCTCGTCGATCAGCACCGAGATCTTGATCTCGGAGGTCGAGATCATCTGAATGTTGATGCTCTCTTCCGACAGGGTGCGGAACATTTGCGAGGCGATACCCCCATGGCTGCGCATGCCCACGCCAACGACCGAGACTTTCGATACCTTGGCATCGCCAGCGACCTGGCTTGCGCCGAGGTGCTGTTTGACTTCGCCATCGATAATCTTCAGTGATTTTTCATAATCACCGCGCGGTACCGTGAAGGTGAAATCGGTTTTGCCTTCCACCGACTGATTCTGAATAATCATGTCGACTTCGATATTCGCGTCCGATATCGGCCCGAGAATCTGATACGCAATGCCGGGGCGATCAGGCACGCCCATAACGGTGATCTTCGCTTCGTCGCGATTGAAGGCAATGCCGGTGATAGTGGCTTGTTCCATGTGGGTGTCTTCCTCAAACGAAATCAGTGTGCCGGAGCGGGCTTCTTCGTCCAGCGGTATCAGCGGGTCGGTCAGTGATGACAGCACGCGGGTCGGTACGCGGTAATTACCGGCGAATTCCACCGAGCGGATCTGCAGCACCTTGGAGCCGAGCGAGGCCATTTCCAGCATTTCTTCGAACGTCACCGATTTTAGTCGGCGCGCGTCCGACACCACGCGCGGGTCGGTGGTGTAGACGCCATCGACATCGGTGTAAATCAGGCACTCGGCGGCTTTCATCGCAGCTGCCACGGCGACTGCCGAGGTATCTGAACCGCCACGACCGAGGGTGGTGATATTACCCTCGCCATCAATTCCCTGAAAACCCGTGATGATCACGACACGACCAGCATCGAGATCTTTGCGAACTCGCACATCGTCAATCGATTGAATGCGTGCTTTGGTGTACGCGTTATCAGTCACGATCGGCACTTGCCAGCCAGTGTAAGAAACCGACTGCTTGCCAATGGCCTGCAGTGCAATCGCCAACAGTGCGACCGAGGCTTGCTCGCCAGTAGAGGCCAGCATGTCGAGTTCGCGTGGATCCGGTTGGCCAGTGATTTCTTTGGCGAGGCCGAGCAGTCGGTTGGTCTCCCCCGACATCGCGGAGGGAACGACCACCACCTGGTGTCCGGCGTCATGCCATTTGGCGACGCGTCGCGCGACATTTTTGATGCGCTCTGTCGAGCCCATCGATGTGCCGCCGTATTTGTGTACGAATAAGGCCATTGATTGGAAGGGAAATTAAGCCGGGAAAACCCGCGATTTTACATGTTGCAATGCGGAATGACAAATCACTGAAGCAAGGCGATCAACCAAAGGCGCTGAAGCAAACCTCAGGCGTCGGGTTGCCAGCGCAAGCGTATGCCTTCGCTCACCTGCCCTACCCGCGCATCCGTGCCCAGGCCGGCAACAAACACCAGTTCATCACCCAGATACAGCAAGGGCAAGCCGCAGCGCTCACGGGCCGGCACATCAGACTCCTGAAACAGGTTCTTGAGCGTCCTGGAGGGGCGTTTGGTGTCCAGCTGCAGACGCTCCCCGCCACGACGCGCACACAGCCGCAAAGGGCCCCGCAAGAGCTGTGCGCGGTCCAGACCCGGGCCGCCGCCGGATTCAAACACCAGCCGCCCCTGCCAGGCCGGTATCGGAATCTCAGGTTCACCCTGCCAGTGCAAAACAATGTCTTGTGGCGGCTCTGTCGGGAACGGTGTGGACTGTGTAGACCGGCTCGCCACCAGCCGGCCCGCACGGCGCTCAAGCATCAGACCGCAAAGTGTCAGTAAGGGATGCGCATCCTCGCGCGCATGCAGCATCTGCTCGCACAGCTGGAGCAATTGTGCATCGCTGGGATAGTGCTCTGCGCCACAGTGCTTCAACCAGTAACGCAGCAGATTATCGAGGCGCTCTTCGCTAAGCTGTCGCAGACGGTCGATGACTAGTACATCTGCTGCTCCTTTATCTACTGCCCCAGTGTCTGTTGCTCCTGCATCTGTCACCCCTGCCTCAGCACAGGCTTGCAAATCAATCATTGCAAGCTCATCCAACAGCTTTTGCGCAGACTGCAAGTGCCCTGTACTGCGCGCGATCGACTGCTGCGCACCGGGTAGTTCGCGCTCGAGCAGCGGCATCAGTTGATGACGGATGCCGTTGCGCCTGAAGCGAATATCTTCATTAGATTCATCAACAATGTGACTGATCGCATTCAGCTCTGCAAACGCTTCAATGTCAGCGCGCGTGATTTCCAACAAAGGCCTGCCTAACGCAATACCCTCACCAAGCAGCGCATGCTCCATCTGAAGCATCGCCATCGCAGACAAGCCCGGCAAACCGGCGCCGCGCAGCAGCTGCAGCAAAACGGTTTCAGTCTGATCATCCTGATGATGCGCAGTCAGCAGCAACTGCACCTCATGCTCGTTACATATATCGGACAGCGCTTCGTAGCGCGCCTGTCGCGCTGCTTGCTCGGTGCCGAGTTTGTTGTGCGGATCAATCTGTACTCGTCGCGATGCAAACGACACGCCGGCCTGCTGCGCCTGTGCTTCACAATGCGTGAGCCAGTGATCTGCATTCGTACTCAGGCCGTGATGCACATGAAAAGCGAAGAGTTGAATCCCACGCTGCCGACAGGCAGCAGCAGCAAGGTGCAGTAACACCGATGAGTCGAGTCCGCCGCTGTAGGCCAGTGCGATTCGAGAAATTCGCTCTATGTGATCTGTGCGTTCTTTGCGCTCTGTGCCATCAACGCGCGCAGAAGCAACAACGCGCGCCAGAATTTCTTCCAGCGCGCGTTGAAATACCGCATCCAGTGAGGACGAGGGATTATTCAGCGGAAGCGATTTCCTTGAATTTGCCATAGCTCATCAGCTTTTCATGGCGCGCGGCCAGGAGATCCTTGGTTTTCATGCCCTGGAACTGGCGCAGCGAATCGGCCAGTGCGCGCTTGAGCAGCACGGCCATTTGCTTCGGATCCCGGTGCGCGCCACCCAGAGGTTCGCTCACGATTTTGTCGATCAGGTTAAGCGCCTTCAAACGAAGCGCGGTCAGTCCCAGCGCTTCGGCCGCGTCGGAGGCACGTTCGGCGGATTTCCAGAGAATAGATGCGCAGCCTTCAGGGGAAATGACGGAGTACGTGGAGTACTGCAGCATGAGCACGGAATCGCCGACCGCAATCGCCAGCGCGCCGCCCGAGCCACCTTCGCCGATGATGGTGGCAATCAGGGGTACTTTTAATTCAGCCATTGCATACAGATTGTGGCCAATCGCTTCTGACTGTCCGCGCTCTTCGGCATCGATACCGGGAAATGCGCCGGGCGTATCGACGAAAGTAAACACGGGCAGGTTGAATTTTTCGGCGACCTTCATCAGACGCAGGGCCTTGCGATAACCCTCGGGCTTGGGCATGCCGAAGTTGCGCATGGCGCGCTCTTTGGTGTCGCGGCCTTTTTGGTGACCAATCACCATGCACGACTGGCCGTTGAAACGCGCCAGGCCACCGACGATCGACTGGTCATCGGCATACGTGCGGTCGCCGTGCAGCTCATGGAAGTCCGTGAAGATTTCGTTCACGTAGTCCATGGTGTAGGGACGCTGCGGATGACGCGCAATCTGGGATACCTGCCAGGGCGTGAGCTTGGCGTAGAGGTCTTTAGTGAGTTGCTGACTTTTTTGCGAGAGCCGGTCGATCTCTTCGCTGATATCGACGGCGGAGTCTTCCTGAACGAAACGCAGCTCTTCGATTTTTGACTCCAGCTCAGCGATGGGCTGCTCAAAGCTGAGGAAGGTGATTTTGCTCACGTTGACTCCTTGTCATCCTGGCAATTGCATTCGGGGCGCGTCTTGCGGCGCCAAGGATAGTAGCATTCTTGCATCTAATCAATCAGTATTCTACCGGTACCGGATCCAGACTACGCCACAAGTACCAAGTGGCGACGGTGCGCCAGGGCTCCCAGGCGGCTGAGACTTCACGGGCGTCGCT
>JBILCO010000093.1:0-7176 GCA_044353075.1 Burkholderiaceae bacterium | reverse complement strand
CGGGCCGGTAATTCTCGATGATGATGTCGGCATCCAGCGCCAGCTGACGCGCGATTTCCTGCGCGCGCGGATCTTTCATATTGAGGGTGATGCTTTTCTTGTTGCGGCTCTGCACACTCCACCACAGCGAGTTACCGTCTTTCAGTACGCGCCACTGGCGGATGGGATCGCCACCGTCAGGTGATTCGACCTTGATGGCTTCAGCACCGAATTCGGCCAGCATGCGCGAGCAGAACGGGCCGGCGATGAGCGTGCCCAGCTCGAGTACTTTGATGCCAGCCAACGGGCCAGATGGTTTGGTGTTTGGGTGCATGAGTGGCTTCGCTGCGTGATTATTGCGTTCGCTTGTTTGTTGCGTGTGCTTGTTTTTTACGTGTGCCTGCCCGCTGCCTTTTTACTTTTCTGCCTGTTTGATGCCTGCCTGATGGGTCTCGAATCCGTCGGTGCGGCTCAGGCGCGATACATGCTCAACTCAGATGCGATTTATGCCCGGCTCAGGTCGAGCGACGATCCAGCATCGCACGCGCGATGGTGCCGGCATCAACGTATTCGAGCTCGCCGCCGACCGGTACGCCACGTGCCAGCCGGCTGACTTTCAGTCCGCGCGCCTTGAGTGTCTCGCTGATGTAATGCGCAGTCGCCTCGCCTTCATTGGTGAAGTTGGTAGCCAACACCACTTCGGTGACCACGCCGTCAGTGGCGCGTGCAATCAGTTTATCGAGATGCAGATCTTTGGGACCAATACCATCCAGCGGCGAGAGCCGGCCCATTAGAATGAAATACAAGCCTTTGAAAGTAAGTGTCTGCTCGATCATCAGCTGATCACCCGGCGTTTCAACCACGCATAGCAGCGTCGCATCACGCTCAGTATCGAGACAGGTTTCGCAGATCTCGTTTTCCGTGAAGGTATTGCAGCTCGCACAGTGATGCACCCGCTCGACTGCCTGGGACAGCGCACGGGCCATGAGTGCGGCGCCTTCACGATCATGCTGCATCAAATGATAGGCCATGCGTTGTGCGGACTTCGGCCCGACGCCGGGCAGGCGACGCAGCGCTTCGGTCAGGAAATCCAGACTGGATGGCGTTTTCAAACGGAGCGCGTCCTCAGAACGGCAGTTTGAAGCCGGGCGGCAGCGGCAATCCAGCCGTCATGCCCGACATTTTTTCTGACGAGGTCGCTTCCGCTTTGCGCACCGCATCGTTGAAAGCCGCAGCTACCAGGTCTTCCAGCATGTCTTTATCTTCGCCCAGCAGGGAAGGATCAATGGTGACGCGCTTGACATCGTTTTTGCAGGTCATAACCACCTTGACCATACCGGCACCCGCCTGACCTTCGACTTCGATCGTGGCGAGTTGATCCTGCATTTTCTTCATGTTGTCCTGCATGGCCTGGGCTTGTTTCATCAGACCGGCAAGTTGGCCCTTCATCATGATGGATTCCTTTATCAATAAAATTAAACGGGTTTGATTGAACCCGGCACGATGGTCGCGCCGAAGTCACGCATCAGAGTTTGCACAAACGGATCGTCATTCAACGTTTGCTCCGCCTGCTGCTGTCGTCGTGCCTGATCGGCCACGGACTCGGCATGCGCGGTGTGCGTAACGTTGCCGATTTCAGTGACCAAACGCACAGTCTTTTCAAAATGCTGACCCAGTGCAGCAGCCAGCTTATCGACGCTGCCGGCTGACAGCAGTGTTTCAACCGGCACCCGCAGTTGCATGACGATCACTGCCCCCTCGTCTTCACTGCCGAGCAATTCGCTCTGGGTTGCCAACTGCTGAGCCACACCCTTGAGTGGCAGTTGCCTGACCAGCGCTGGCCAGTCGATGGCGAAGGCACCGGTAGCATTCAGTGCATTCAGTTCGGGCGGGGCTGGCTGCTCAGTTTTTTTTTGAGCAGTGTCCGGCTCGGCAGAGGCTGGTATCGAACTGTCAGCGACAGGTTCAGATAAAAAATCCTCTTGCAGCGGCGCGGCTGGCGTTGCCGTGTCCTGCGTTGGTGCGACCGTTGGTGTGGCTCGCGTTGGCGAAGCTTTGGCTGCCGTCTTGCCGCCGCGTGCTGCTGCCAGTGCCGCCATCGCCGGGCTGACGGGCTTTTTGTCCGAGCTTGCTGCGCTAACCGTCATCGCAGGCGACTCGGCAGCGGCATTCGCTGCGCTCGGCATCGGTGCAGGAGAACTGGCTGCAGCAGGACGCTTGCTTGCCGCCGCTGCCGACTGGCTGGCTGCGCTGCTGGCATTGCCTGCTGCTGCGTGCTTGATTGCAGTGCCGGATGTGTTAGCCGATGTATTGGACGATGTGACAGGTGCAAATGCCAGCATGCGCAAGAGCGTCATCGTGAACCCAGCATATTCATCGGGTGCCAGACCCAGTTCGTTACGGCCATGCACGACGATCTGATAGCAGAGCTGAATATCCTCTGGCGTAAACACGGATGCCAGACGCAACACATCGTCGCGCTCGGGCAATTCATCGGGTACCGCCGAAGGTACGGTCTGCGCAATCGCAATACGATTGAGCAGTGTGCCGAGATCCTGCAAGGCGTTGCTGAACGATAGACTGCGTGTAGCCATGTCATCAGCGACCGCCAGCAAGGCAGCACCATCTTGCGCTGACAGCGCATCGAGCAAACCCACCAAATAGCTGTGGTCGAGCGCGCCCAGCATGCCTTGCACGGCATCGAGTGTGACTTGCCCCGCCGCATAGGCGATGGCCTGATCGGTCAGAGACAAAGCATCGCGCATCGATCCCTGCGCACCTTGCGCGAGCAGCCGCAAGGCGGGCGCTTCGAAGCTGATCTGCTCTTGCGCGAGTATGCTTTCCAGATGACTGACAATGCCGGCCGGCGCCATTTGTTTCAGATTGAATTGCAGGCAGCGCGAGAGTACCGTGACCGGAATTTTTTGCGGATCGGTTGTCGCGAGAATGAACTTGATGTGCTCGGGAGGCTCTTCCAGCGTTTTCAGCATCGAATTGAATGCGTGACTGGTGAGCATGTGCACCTCGTCGATCATGTAGACCTTGAAGCGTGCATTCGATGGCGCATAAACGGCCTGCTCAAGCAGCTGCGCCATTTCATCAACACCGCGATTGGACGCGGCGTCCATTTCTATATAGTCAACGAAGCGTCCGGCATCGATCGCAACGCAGGCGTCGCAGCTGCCACAGGGATGCGCGGTGATATCGCCTTGCCCGTCCGTGCCCTGACAATTCAGCGACTTGGCCAGAATGCGCGAGAGCGTTGTCTTGCCGACGCCCCGGGTGCCAGTGAACAGGTAGGCATGATGCAGGCGCTTTTGTTCCAGTGCGTGGGTGAGCGCGCGCACGACATGCTCCTGCCCGACCAGACTGTCGAAATTTTTCGGGCGGTATTTACGTGCTAGAACCTGATAAGACATGTCCGGCGCCATCATGGATAAGTCAGGCATTTTACCCGAGAGGCCGCAGGTGAAGCCGGGACTACGGGCGGGGATCTCAGCTGGCAGACAACCAGCGAAAAATCAGCCGGAATAACGCGGGGTAAGGAATCGTGTAAACGCGCGGTGTAACGCCGGAGGAACAGAAAGAAAATGAGGCGAGCCTTGTCTGCGGCACTTGCGGGGAATGGCTGTGGCTGCTTCGTTCCCGACCTGACCAGGTTGACCAAGCCACAATGCGCAGGGGCCCGCCGGGTGCGATTTTATCAGCAATCATCGTGCTGAAACCGGACCAGAACGGAACATAAGCCGCAACATGCCAGCTTTATGATGTGCAAGGTCCGAAATTCAGACGCCCGGCTTCAAAAGCCCAGCTCCGCCCACAAGACATCGACGCGCGCTTTGACGTCGGCATCCATCGTGATCGTGCGTCCCCACTCGCGTGTTGTTTCACCGGGCCATTTGTTAGTGGCATCAATACCCATCTTGCTGCCCAAACCACTGACGGGCGACGCAAAGTCGAGGTAATCAATCGGCGTGTTATCGACCAACGTCGTGTCGCGCACCGGATCGACACGGGTCGTAATGGCCCACATCACTTCCTTCCAGTCGCGAATGTTCACGTCTTCATCGACCACCACAATGAACTTGGTGTACATGAACTGCCGCAGGAAACTCCAGACGCCAAACATCACGCGCTTTGCATGACCGGGGTAGGATTTTTTCATCTGCACGATCGCCATACGGTAACTGCAGCCCTCGGGCGGCAGATAGAAGTCGGTGATCTCAGTAAATTGCTTTTGCAGCAGCGGCACGAACACTTCATTCAGTGCCACACCCAATATCGCCGGCTCATCCGGCGGCTTGCCGGTATAGGTCGAGTGATAAATCGGATCACGTCGCATCGTGATGCGGTCAACCGTGAACACCGGAAACCAGTCCTGCTCGTTGTAGTAACCGGTATGGTCACCAAAAGGACCTTCCAGCGCATGTTCATAACCGGTGCGCGGCCGGGGCGGCGCGCCCTCGGGCAGCGGTCCGATCTGGCTGATGTCCTCAGGATAAATATGACCCTCGAGCACGATCTCGGCGGATGCGGGTACCCGCAGTTCGCTGCCCATCGCCTTGACCAGCTCGGTACGGCTGCCTCGCAGGAGACCGGCAAACTGATATTCAGAGAGGCTGTCCGGCACCGGTGTCACCGCGCCAAGGATGGTCGCCGGGTCTGCACCCAAAGCAACCGCAATCGGGTAGGGTTTTCCGGGGTTTTGCAGGCAGTGCTCCCGGAAATCCAGCGCCCCGCCCCGGTGGGCAAGCCAGCGCATGATGAGTTTGTTCGGCCCGATCACTTGCTGACGGTAGATACCCAGGTTTTGCCGCTTCTTATTAGGGCCCCGGGTAATCACCAGCCCCCAGGTAATGAGCGGCGCAATATCGCCCGGCCAGCAATGCTGAATCGGCAACCGAGCCAGATCGACCTCACTTCCCTCCCAGATGAGGTCCTGACAAGGAGCAGATCTCAGCTCGCGCGGCGCCATATCCCAGACTGACTTGATGAGCGAACCCAGACCCAGCACATCCCGCAAGCCTTTCGGCGGCTCGGGTTCTTTTAGTGCGGCGAGCAAATGACCGATGCGACGCAACTCGCTCACATCATCCGCACCCATGCCCAGCGCGACCCGCTGGGGCGTGCCGAACAGGTTGCCCAGCACCGGCATCGCATGCCCGACGGGCTGGCGAAACAATAAAGCAGGCCCGCCCGCACGCAGGGTGCGGTCGCACAACTCGGTCATTTCAAGATAGGGGGAGACCGGCTGAGCGACTTCCATTAGTTCGCCAGACTGTTTCAACTTGGCAATAAAATCCCGTAAATCGGAATATTTCATCGGTGATTGACTTTTTTTGATGTGAAAGGTGATGGCTTAGCTAACGGCCCCAAGCTACTGATTTTACAAGGAATTGCTGCAGTGCAACCAAGTTTTCATACGAATTAGTTATAGAAATTCATTTTTATAGTATTGACTCGATATAACCAGCTCCCTACAATCCGCTCAAATTTTAAGGCAGCCCTGCTGGAGCAAATCCAGACCATACGGGGGAAATAGTCTGGCTGCCTGTCGTAGCGGAGTTGTGAACCAGAGGTGATTGTAAAGCGCCTCGACAAAAGGGACACGAGCTGAACTCCATACAAGATTGCTTGCGCCACCCTGTCCCAGGGGGCAAACAAAGCAACACCGGCGTTTGCAAGTCCGAAGTCTGGCGGCAAACGATTTTTTGTATCGCGGTGAATTGAAGCACGAAGCACGAAACACGCTTGCAATTTGGCCTCATCTCAGAGTGCCTGACAAAACGTGACTGGTTACTTGCCATGCTTGCAACGGAGATTGCAACACGGTCGGGTTTGACACCAGGCGGGTTTTGCCAGGCGCTTTGAGGGCCGCGAAGATTCAGGAGGTACTATGAATAATCGACACGAAGTCGCAGTGTTGGTCGGTGCAGGACAAGCTTCAATGCAGTTTGCACAAGAACGCGGCAATTCAATTGCCGCACTGGACAGGGTGGTCTCCACCGCCCGCCTCGTACTGATCGTCCTCGGCCTGGCTTCCATGACGGCCTTGACCGTGATGTTCTTCCGGCCCGAGCTGACCGATCAGATCAAGGTCCTGTCGCCTTTCTGGACTGAACCGGCCAGCGGGCGCATCACGACGCTGGACGGGCTGGATTTGAACGCCAGCACGGTGACTGCAGGTACTACGGCCAACGAACCCCTCATTGCGGGCACCACACCTGCCGCGTTCTCCACGCCCTCGCTCGCAGCACAGCAGCGCGTGACCGGCTGGTTATCCAAGCGTCACCGCGTTGCTGGCGCTGCCAGCAAAATGCTGGTGGACGCGGCTTTCACCACGGCGAAAGAAACGGATATCGATCCGCTGCTAATCTTGTCCGTCATGAGTGTTCAGGCGCGCCTCAATCCGTTCGCTGAAAACACGAGCGGTGCGCTGGGCCTGATGCAAGTGATGACCGATGTTCACCCCAATACATTCGATGACCACAGCGGTGTCAAAGCGGTGCAGGATCCGACCGCCAATCTGCGTGTTGGCGCAGTACTGCTCAAAGAATCGATTCGCAACACGGGCTCGATTGAAGCGGGACTAAAGCGCTATATCGGTGCCGATGGCTCGCGCGGGGACGGCGGTTACTCAGCGCGTGTGCTCGGTGAGTACGCACGGCTGCAAGCGGTGGCCAACGGTCGCTATGTTGCAGCGACTAAAGCACCCGCAGCGCCGTCTAACGCCACGGCACGCCGCGCTGCGGACAAATCGAAAGCCATCGATCAGCCTGCCTGAGCTTCTGGCGCCGAACCTTGCATCAGGGCCTGATGCGCAAGCCACTGATCTGTAAGCTTCCCACAACTGAAAAGCCCTCGCATCGAATATGCGAGGGCTTTTCAGTTATGGGGCACGCGAAGTTGCTGACTGCTTTTATTCTCTCAGGCTTCTGTCTTGCTGCGGCCCTGTAGATAACGCTCCAGTCGATGCACAGCCTCCTGCAAATTCCCCATCGATGTCGCATAGGACACCCGTATGTAGCGCTGCACATCCTGCCTGCCGAAATCAAGCCCCGGGGTCATCACGACACCGGTCTCCTGCAGAATGTCACGCGTGAGCGCATCGGCATCGACATAAAAACGACTGCAATCCACGTACACATAAAAAGCACCGTCGGGCAGCACGGGTATACCGAAACCCAGACGCAGCAG
>JBILCO010000092.1:0-7335 GCA_044353075.1 Burkholderiaceae bacterium | reverse complement strand
TTCTTGTCTTTCAGGCGGGGCGCTGTTGGTACCGGCAGAGTGGCGGCAATCCCCGCGAGTTCACCATAACGCGCGCTCTTGCCGGACGTGTGGGTAACCACGCCTTTGCTCACGCTGCATTCCGAGACGGGCACCTGCCATTGCTGTGCAGCGGCAGCCACCAGCATTTCGCGCGCTGCGGCGCCACCCTGACGAACATATTCATGCGAATCACGGATGCCGCGACTGCCGCCGGTCGACATGTCCTTGAAAATCCGATTGCGGCGCATGTGCATGTTCACGTCCGCATATTCCGGCTTGACCTTGTTCCAGTCGCATTCGAGTTCCTCGGCCACCAACTGCGCCAGACCCGTGAACGAGCCTTGACCCAGCTCGGAGCGCGCGATACGAATGATCACCGTGTCATCGGGCTGAATCACGATCCAATGGGTGACTTCCGGCACGACACCCGACTCGGCGGCCAGCGCGCTGCCCGAGATACCGGTCTGGAGTCCCAGCACAAAGGCGCCGCTCAATGCAGCGGATTGTTTGAGAAAGGTGCGGCGTGAGGAAAGCTGGGATGCTGCGGCCATGGTCTCGGCTCCTGACAAGGTGGGTTTTGTTGTGTGCATTCTAACGCCTCGGGGAGACGCTGAGCGGGCATTCGCCGTCAGAGAGCAGCCTCCGGCAGCAGGCGAGCTGTACGCTCCGACATGACCAGAATCAGCTTCATGCGTGCTCGGGTCATGCCGACGAAGAGTTTGCGAAAGCTTTTCTCGTCCAGCGTCTCGACATCGATTTCCGTAAAAATCACGGCGGGTGCCGATTGGCCTTTGAAGCGATAGACCGATTCGGTCAGCAATTCGCCGTCGCGAAATACCGGATTGCCGAATAAGTCGTAGTGGCCGTTGAAGGATTTCAGCGAATGATTTCCGAGCGCATCAAGATTGAGCAGCGCCGAATTATCCCGCCCACGAAAACTCACGATCGCCATATCGCTGCGTGCATAGCCGGCGGCCAGACAGCGGGTGATCGCTTGCCGTGTTTGCGTCAGCAGGGTCTCGTTGTCGAGATGGCTGTATGTGAGCAATTCCACACTCGCTCCGGAAAAAGGGCTGGCCGCCTCGATCGGCATGGGTGATGGTGCGAGTGCCGACAGCAGATCGACAATGGATCGCGGGCTGCGGAAATTTGACCAGGCATGCAGCGTTACCCAACCGGGCAAGGGTACCGCCTCTCGGGCATAGAGATTTTGCATCGGGTCTTCGAGCCAGATCGCGCGGCCGGAGACTTTCAGCAGACGCAGCAGCGTATCGCGCCAGCGCTCGGAAAAATCCTGACCTTCGTCAACGATCAGCACATCGAATTGCCAATCGGCGGGCAAAGGGTTCTCGGCCAGTGCCTGTTCGAGCGTTTGCCAAATCGCTGGATCGTGATAATTCGGTGTCATCCCGGATTCGCGCGCGAAGCGGTCGCACAGCTGATGAAAACTCGCGACCATCCCCCCATCAGGCAATAGTTTGCGCACGTGATCGGCGAGGGGACGGTTGTATGACACATACAAAGGGCGCAATCCGCGCTGCAATGCCTCGGTGAACTCGGCCAGCGCCAGCTGCGTTTTGCCGCTGCCTGCCGTGCCCGTCACGCGCAGACGGAACGGCGTGAAATCCAGCTGCCGCGCCCAGCTGGCCAGTCCGCCGGACAAGCGCGTAACCAGGGCATTCGCCTGCCCGATCATGGCACTGGGGTCGGGCACCAGCTGCAGCACATTGCTGAAAAAACGCAAGACGCGATCACGCTGTGCCGTTTTAGCGTTCGGCGGCAGGAGCTGCCGGATCAGGGCGGTCAGCTCGTCACGGCGACTCGCATCGACGATACGCTCGGGCGCGATGCCTGCGGCTTGCGGACGTTTGACCTGATGGTCCGGGCAGTACAGCAAATACTCCATGAACAGCGGCGCATCGTGCGGACCTTGCTGACCGAAGCGCTGACGCAGCACCGTCAGCGGTCGCAGGATCTGCTGCTGAATCAGACGGGGCTTGTCGTTGCCCGGTATTTTTTTGGCGAGCCCTTCCTCGGTCTCCGTCAGAAATCCCGATTGCTGCTCAATGAGCAAGACTCGGCCATCCGGGCCGACGATGATGAAATCAATGTCACCGTAGGCGGAATAGCCTTGCTCCACGTGGGTCCAGTGCACCCCGTGAAAGACGGTGTAATCGTCAGAGAGCGTGGCGGCGAGTCGCTGCAGCGTTTCGATCTCGCGCTGCGCTGCGCCGGTGACGGCCAGCGCTTGCCAGCCTTCGGGTTGAATGTGCGCCATAGGTCGGAATCGTCGGAGTATTCAGGGCAGAAGCGCTATTGTAGCCAGCGCAGCTGGTAAACTTCCGCGCACCTGTCTCCGGAGAAGAGTATGGATTTCCTGTTTGTCAGTATGGCGCTCATCCTTGGTCTTGCCGCAGGCGGCATCGTCGCCACGCTACTCGTGCGGAGCCAGCAAAGTGCGCAACAGGCGACACAGCAGGCCACGCAGCAGGAAAGACTGCGCTCGCTGGAGGCACAGCATGCGCAGCTACTGCAAGACAATCAGCAATTGCGCGAACAGCTCTCGGTGCTGGATCGTGAGCTGGCCAGCGTTGGCACGCGTCTGGAAGGGGAGCGCAAACAAGCGGAAGAAAAAATCGCATTACTGCGTGAAATGACCGAATCCGGTAAGAAGGCGCTGACGGAAGAATTCCAGAATCTGGCCAACAGCATTCTGGAAGATAAAACCAAACGCTTCAGCGAACAAAATCTGGAAAGTCTCGGACAGGTGCTGACACCGTTCCGGGAACGGCTGAACGAATTCAAATCCCGCGTCGAGGAAATTCATTATCAGGATGCGCAGCAGCAGGCAGCACTCAAAGCCGAACTCGCACAGCTGAAAGAGCTGAACCGCCAGATGAGTGAAGAGGCACATGACCTTGCCACCGCACTCAAAGGTCATGCAAAAAAACAAGGCAACTGGGGCGAACTGGTACTGGAAAACGTCCTCGCCCGGTCTGGTTTGCAGCTGGGGCGGGATTACCGCCGCGAGGTCAGTTTCAATACCGATGACGGCAAGCGTCGTCCGGATGTGATTGTCTACCTGCCCCAGGAAAAACATCTGATCGTCGATGCCAAAGTTTCGCTCAATGCGTACACACGCTATGTGAATGCGGAAGATGAACTCGAACGCAAGCAGGCACTGAAAGAACACGTACAGGCCATCGCCGACCGTATCGCTGAATTATCCGACCGGCGTTACTTCGAGCTGGATGACCTGAATTCACCCGAGATGGTGTTCATGTTCATTCCGGTCGAGTCAGCGTTTGTTGAAGCCTTGCGTGCTGATGAGACGCTGTTTCAGCAAGCCCTGCAGCAGAACGTCCTCGTCGCCACACCGACCACGCTGCTGACCAGCCTGAACATCGTGCGGCAGCTCTGGCGTCATGAGAACCAGAACATCCACAGTGCCAAGCTCGCCGACAGCGCCGCGCAGCTGTATAAAAAACTCGCCGGCTTCATCAAGAGCATGGAAGAGTTGGGGCGCAAGCTCGATTCTGCCAAGGCGGCTTATCAGAGCGCTTTCGGTCAGTTTTACAGCGGTCCGGGCAATGTGATCAAACGGGCGCGCGACTTTGAACAGCTCGGCGTTGCGGTACAAAAGGCGCTACCGCAGAGTCTGGTCGACAAGGCCGATCTGGAGTTGGACTATCTGCCGGCGATGGCCTCAGATGACAGCACGGGCGAGACCGCAGCTGAGCAGGATGAGTCGGCTTGAGCTGACTGAGTGCGTGGCTCAATTTCTTTGCGAGTTGTGCATGAGAGCCAAGCAATTGCCGAATGTCCGTCAGCCAAACAAAGACACTGACTTCGGCAATCAAGCATACGAAGCTAACTACCCAAGCGTGGCCGGCAAACGCAGAAATCCTCTGAAACGCACGCGCGGACTGCGTTCCGCCTCCCGTATCGCATAGTTCGGAAACCGTGCAATCAAACGCCCCAGCGCCACCTGACCCTCCAGCCGCGCCAGACTCATCCCGGCGCAGGCATGCGTGCCACTGGCAAATGCGAGATGTCGATTGGGATTGCGGTTGATATCGAAACGTTCAGGGTCCACAAACTGCGCCGGATCGCGATTGGCGGCGCCGATGCACAGCGTCACGCGGGTGTGCGCCGGCAGCGTTACCTCGCCGACCTGCACGGTCCCGGTGGTGATCCGGTTGCCCAGCTGATTCGAGCTCTCGTAGCGCAGTACTTCCTCCACGCAGGATTTAATCAGCGCAGGTTCCTGCAGCAGACGCGCGCGCTCGGCCGGGTAGTCGTACAGCGCCATGAGGCCGTTGCCAATCAGGTTGGTGGTCGTTTCATGTCCCGCATTGAGCAGGAAAATGCAGTTGTGCAGCAGCTCTGGCATCGACAGTTGTTCGCCATCGGGCTCCCCCTGGATCAGCCGCGTCAGCACGTCAGTTTCCGGATTGCCGGGGCGAGCGCGTCGGTGCGCAATCAGACCTTCCAGATAGGCGATGAATTCCGCCACCGCGCGGTTACCCCGTTCAAACGCTTCGGCGCTGACCACGGGTTCCAGCGCCCCCAGAATCGCCAGCGACCAGTCACGCAAAGGGGCGCGATCCTGCAGCGGCACATCGAGCAAATTGCCGATCACTTCAATCGGAATCGCTGCCGCGAAATCCTCGATCAGATCGGGGTTAGGCTTGTCTTCCATCGCATCCAGTAACCCATCCACCAGATGCACCAGGCTGTTTTCCATGCTCGCAATCGCGCGCGGTGTGAGCGCGCCCGAGATCAGTTTTCGAACGCGGGTATGGAGCGGCGGATCGGAGAACACCAGGCTGGTGGTGTGATGCTCATAAAGCAGCGAATCACCGAATTTGGGCTTGAACTCGCGCTGCTTGTCTGAGCTGAAGGCTTTCGGGTTTTTGTAGATGGCGATCAGGTCGTCGTAGCGGGTCAGGAAAACACTGCCATCGGGCATCGCTTTGACGGGCGCATGTTCGCGTAACGCCCGGTAGATGGGGAAGGGGTTCTCGTGAAAGCCTGCGGGCAGGTTCAGGAGGTCAAAGGAGTCGGCGATGGTGCGTAAATCGGCAGGGGACATAAGTCGCGTCCAGAAAAAGTGGCTCGCGGCAGTATAGGGGGAACGCCTGATCCTCTGACGGAATTGTCAAATTTGAAAATCGGCGAAAAAAAACGACCCGGAGGTCGCCTTCACACTATGTTTAGTTGGCAGCCAGTCAAAAGACCCGGCTGCCAGATAACCGAAATTAACGGTTAGCGATGTACATCGTGATTTCGAAGCCGAAACGCAGATCAGTCGCTGCAGGTGTAGTCCATGCCATGATTATCTCCTAGTTGATTTGAGTTGACCAAACAGAATTTCTGTTTAGCGAAGCGGATCATGACTGGCCCCGGCGACGCTGGCATCTGCGAAACACGTAAATTGGGCTCATGATTTTCATGAACCGGACGGCCCGGGCGGGCAAGCTGGCGAAAGCCGGGTTGTTCCCTCGGGCGTACTGCTATGATGCGCTCCAGAGACAGGCCGCAACAGACGCGCCCGGCTGCCATGCTGCGATGCAACCGAAGATGACAACGACCAATCCCGCCGAGACCAAGGCCGCCACTCCCCTGGGCCGCACCGACGCACCTCGCGCCGGCATCAGCCTGCGGCTCAAGATCAACCTGATTTTTCTTGCGCTGACGGTGCTGGTATTCCTGATCCTGATACGGGTCGAGGTCAGTGCCACGCGCGACAGTGTGCGGGAGGAGATGGAAGCCTCCAGCCGTATCGCTACCCAACTGCTGGCGCGCATCAGCAGTTCCTACGTTAGCGAAGATCTGAGCGATCTGATCGGTTTTTTACAAGCGACCGGCCGCATACGCGCCAATGAAATTGCGCTGTATGACAAGGCGGGAATGCTTCGATATGAGTCGCCCCCCTCGGTGTACAAAGCCGGGCGTGATGCGCCTCAGTGGTACGCCAGTCTGGTCTCACCGCCGGAAATGAAACGTGTGATCATGATCGGCGAGGCGCAGCTGGTCATCGCCACCAATCCGACGCGCGCCATTCTGGATGGCTGGGACAATCTGCGCAACATTCTGCTGGCCCAGTTAATGTTGTTCGTGCTGGCCGATATCGCGTTGTTCTGGTTGATCGGTCAGTGGGTCGCGCCGCTGGAAAAAATCGAGCGGGGTCTGAGCGAAATCGAACGGGGTGACCATCAGGTCCGTCTGCCACCGTTACCGGGCAAGGAGGCGGGTCAGATGGGCCGGACCTTTAATCGCATGGCCCAGGCCGTTGAGGACAATATTCAGGTGCGTCAGGCCAGCGCTGAGGCGCAGGCCCGGCTCGAGGTGCAGCGCGAATTTACCAAGCAGCTGCATGCGCGCATTGAGGAAGAGCGCGCGGCACTGGCGCTGGAGTTGCATGATGAGCTCGGGCAGTCGCTGACCGCGATTCGCAGCATCGCCAAGTCCATGATGCAGCGTCCCGAAGTGGCCGGAGGTCCCCTGGAGCAGCATGCCAAGATGCTGTTTGATACCGCCGGCATGACCTCGGATGCGATGCACCGGATGATTCCCCGCCTGCGTCCGATCAAGCTCGAAGGCATGGGGCTGGTGGATGCGGTGCGTGATTTGCTCACCGAAACCCAGCACAACAATCCCGATATTCGGTTTGATCTGAAAGCGGAGGGCAGCATGCCGGCGCTGGATGAAGCGCTGGAGCTTTCCGCCTACCGGATCATTCAGGAAGCGGTGACGAATATTGTCCGTCATGCGGGTGCCACCCGCGCGCACATTGGTATCAACAGCGATCAGGGACAATTTACGCTGGTGATTGCAGACAACGGTCGCGGTGCGCCCTCGGTCAAACGCGAGGGGCATTATGGTGTGCGCGGCATGCAGGAACGCGCGGAATCCCATGGCGGAACGATCGTATTCAAGCCCTCGGCCGAGGGTGGTCTGGAAGTTGTTGTCTCACTCCCCATCAAGGAAAGTCACAGGTCATGAAAAAAACAATCAAAGTGATGCTGGTGGATGACCACGCTGTCGTGCGCATGGGGTTTCGCATGTTGCTGGAGGCGACCGAAGATATTCAGGTAGTGGCCGAGGCCGAATCGGCAGAGACGGCTTATCAGCAGATACCGACGGCGCAGCCGGACGTGATCGTGATGGATATCTCACTGGGCGGCACGATGGGGGTTGAAGCGACGCGCCGCATCATTGCGCGCGACAAGCACGCTCGTGTCCTTGGCTTGTCCTCGCATGAAGACCCGAGTTATGTGCGCTATATGCTCAAAGCCGGTGCGCTCGGTT